>JBEKTA010000100.1:0-9141 GCA_049516515.1 Methanoregula sp.
GCCGTTATGTACGCAATGCTTGCGACATCGCTCGGGTTTGCGGCCATGTTCGTCTCGACCGTCCCCATGGTGCAGTCGTTCGGGCTTGTCGCCATGATCGGGATCATGAGCTGCTACTGCGTCTCGCTGGTCGGCATACCGGCCATCGCTCACGTCATCCATTACAAACCCAAACCCCAGGCCCCGCAGGTCTGCTACGCGGTGGGCGAGGATGCTTGCACTACGCTCCCGGCACCAAAGAAAAGTTCCTGGTCCTACGGTAAGTTCCTTACCGACACATCAGTCAGGATCGCAAAGAACCCGGTCCCGATCCTCCTCATTGCAGTGCTCATCACGGTCATCGGGTTCCAGCTCGAACCGCTTATTGCCATCGAGGCAAACGAGAACAATTTCGTCCCCAGCGACATGCCGGCCAAAATCCAGATGGCTAAGGTCACCCGGATCCTGGGTGCTACGAGTACCGCAGATTTCTACGTGCAGGGTGGCAGGGTCACGGACCTCGATACGATACAATGGCTGAAAACATTCCAGGATTACGAACTCTCCAAGCATTCGGAACTGACCTCATCGACCAGTATCGTAACGTATATTCTTGCCTATAATGGCGGGAAGATGCCGGAGACCCAGAGCCAGCTCAACCGGGTGCTCGACAAAATACCCTCCAGCGTAAAAGACCAGTACATCAGCGGGTCGCTCCGGGGCGTGGTCCAGTTCGGCACTATCGAGATGGAGATCCCGACTGAACTCAACCTCAAGAACCAGATGGAAAAGGATATCGCGTTCCTGGAACCCCCGCCTGGGATCACCGTCAAGCCCGTGGGCAGCTTCGATGTGAACACCTCCCTTATCGGGGGCTTATCCGCCTCAAAGGATGAGATGACCTACCTCGGCTTTGCGTTCATCTTTGTGTTCCTGGCCCTCGTGTACCGGCACATCCACGCGATCTCGCCGCTCATCCCCATTGTGATGATCGTCGGCTGGAACGCTGTGGCGATGTACGTACTGGGCATCTCCTATTCCCCGCTCACCGCTACCCTCGGGTCCATGACCATCGGGGTGGCGGCCGAGTACACGATCCTCGTGATGGAACGGTACAGCGAAGAGGAGGAACGCCTGCACGACCATATTGCCGCAATCAAGGAAAGCGTAAACAGGATCGGGACTGCTATAACCGTCTCGGGACTTGCCACATTCTTTGGGTTCTCAGCACTCTGCCTCTCCAGTTTCCCCATCATGAGTAACTTCGGCGCCACGACCCTTATCGCCGTCGGGTTCTCGCTTATCGGCGCGATCTTCATCATGCCCGCCGTGCTCTCCCTCATGGGCCAGTTCACCGAATGGATGGAGAAAAGAAATGGACATTCACACATCAACTCCATGAGACTTCAGAAAGCGGAGACTCCAGACTGATCAAACAATGTATTATAGAAGGTATATCTCATGAAATTCTACAACACAGTTACTCTCCTGATCCTCGCAGCAGTCATCTGCTGCTGCACGCCCGTGCTGGGTGCGGACAAATATCTGGGGGGAACCCCGGAAATAACGGCGTATCTCACCGGAGTAAACGAGTTCTCCCCGGGGCAGGATGCCACGATAACGGTTGTCATAGAGAACAGCGGAACAAATGCGGCGGTATTTATCGATAAGAGCACATTGACCCGAGACGATCTCCCCACCACGGCAAAACTTGTCACGGCGGGCCTCTCCTCCGGGGGCGCTCCGATCAACATCACGACTGACCCGCAGAACCTTGGCGATCTCCAGAGTCCGGGGATCACCACCGCGAGTTTTACCGCGAAGATCACCTCTGACGCGACGCTCGGCGAATACACCCTTCCCCTGACCGTCCAGTACAAGTACCTCGCGAACAGCCTCGCCAACCAGCCGACGAGTCAGATTATCCAGGACCAGTACACCCCGGTGACTGTGACGATCCCGCTCACGATCAAGATAAAACCGGTCGTCCAGATTGACGTGCAGAACGCTGATGCACCGGACCTTGTCGTGGGGATGGAAGGCTACGTCAACCTGACGATCAAGAACATCGGCTACGAGGACGGGAAACAGGCGACGGTCACGATCATAAGGAACGGCAACAGCGCCGTGATCCCGACCGACGATAACGTCTATATCGGGGACTTCCCGAGAGACGGGATCGTCACCTGCCTGTACAAGGTCGCCGTCTCCAGCGATGCGCAGCAGCAGTCCTATCCCATCGATGTGGACGTGACCTATACGAACGCTGAGGGCGACACGGTGACCTCGGCGATCGATACCGTCGGCGTGCCGGTGGAAAACAAACTCAGTTTTATTGTTATCTCACCCCCGGCGGTCGTCACGCAGGGATCGACCAGCGTGATCACCGTGGTCTACCAGAATACGGGGTCGGTCACGGCACACCAGGCACAGGCCCGGCTCTCGGCGGTTGATCCGCTGTCAAGCTCGGATACCAATGCGTATCTCGGGGACATCCCGCCCGGTGGGAACGTGACCGCCCAGTACGCAATAACCGCCGCAAGCGGGGCCGCTCCCGGGACCTATGCCCTCGATACCGAGGTCAGGTACCGTGATGCCCTCGATAACAGCCAGATCTCCGATACCTTCAAGGCACCGGTCACCATTGTTGCGCAGCCCGCATCAGAAGGACGGTTGCAGTTCCCCGCTGCCCTTACCCTTATCGTGCTCGTCCTGATCGGCGCAGGGTATTACGTGCTTGTGATGCGAAAAAAACGATGAAGAGGTAAAATGATGGCACATATGTTAACGGTAACAAAAATCTCTGACGTGATGGCATCGGCAGGCCGGCAGGGAGCAATATTCATTGTTCTCCTTGTTTGTCTCGTAACACCGGCGCTCGCCGGAACAAACTACCTAGACGGCACCCCGAACCTGACCGCGTATATATCTGGGACAAACGAGTACCAGGCCGGCGGCGACGTCCAGGTAGCAGTCGTCATCGAAAACAACGGGATGAGCCTGAACAAGCAGGTAGCATCAAATATCATCGACCGGGACGATCCCCCCACCACGGCAAAGTTTGTCACGGTCGCCATGTCGGCCGGTGATGCCCCGCTGGTCATAAAATCAGATCCCCGGATGATCGGCGATCTAGCCAGCCAGACCCGTAAAACCGTCGTCTTTGATGCAAAGGTAAATGCGGACGCTCCGGCCGGCACGTATGCGGTTCCGCTGAATATCACCTATACCCGGATTGATTCTGTTGGCCAGTACCAGGTGGATTCGTTCCGGTATTACTATGTGCAGGACAACGTGACCGTCACGGTTCCGCTGGTCATTAAACCGGAAGTGATCCCTGAGGTTGTTTCGGCAACATCCGACCAGCTGGTTGCGGGTGCGGATGGATATGTGAATGTAACGCTCAAAAATATCGGCACGCTGGACGGGGCGAAGACAGCCGTGGAAATTCTCCAGGATGACAGCAGAGCACCGTGTCCTGCCAGTACAAGGTAACGGTGGCAAAAGATGCGGAGAATAAAACATATCCCGTGGACGTCGTCGTGGTATACCAGAATAACGAAGGGGATTTTGTTACGTCCCGGACCGAGACTGTGGGTGTGAACGTGGGGAACAAAGTGGATTTTGTGATCCTTTCGCCCCCTGCCGAGATGAGCCCGGGCAGTAAGAAGATCATTGAGGTGGAATACAAAAATATCGGGAATTCTACGATCAGGAGCGCTCAGGCGCGGCTCAGTGTGGTCGACCCGTTCACCAGTACGTCCGATGTTGCTTATCTGGGAGATCTCCAGCCCGGGCAGTCCGCGGTGGCGTCGTTCCAGATCAGCGTAGCAAGCGATGCGACCATCAAAGAATACGGGCTCGATTCGGAGATCCGGTACCTCGATGCCCTCGATGATACCTATATCTCCGACCCGATGAAAGTCTCGATCGATGTGAAAAACCTGACCGGGCTCGCAGGGATCGTTTCAAACCCGGTTTACCTTTCCCTCCTGGTCGCGGTGATCATCGGGATTGTCTATGCGATCCTGCACTTCAGGAAAAAGCAGAAATGAAGGTGTTGCTGCATTTGTGTTGGATTTTTTTACAAGCGGTACCGGAGAAACCGGCACCGAGAACGAGGTCCGGAACACGAGGCGGATCTACTCTTCTTTCCCTGCTGAACCATACTACCATCTTATTCAATCCGGGTTCAAATATGCCCCCGATTGGCATTGGACTCACCAAAAAGAGGCCCATATCGGGTTCCGTTTGGAAATAACCCTAAATCAGCCTTATTTTCGAAAACGGACAAATTAAAACAGACTCGCCACAGGGGTTCTTTTGGCCGATCTCAAGTCAAATTACCATTTGAATGGTCCAAAAAGTGATTCCGCCAGAACGCGGATATGAGGCAGTAAAGGGTATTATACGGGGTTCAATTTAAGCGTATTTTGGCAAACAGTCCAACATAAATCCCTTAAATTTAGAACAGTATAATCGGACGGTTTTACGGGGTTTTTTAGGGAACTACCTTGATGCAGGCCATGTCGGATGAAGTGTTTATTGCCGCCGTTTCAGTTGCCTTGCACTCCCGGAAACATTTCATCGCCAAACGGTCCGCCAGTTAAAATCCAGTACGGCAGATATCGCTATCCACTGAATGGGAAAAATATTTTGTTCTCCATCGTAGGATCCCACTCCACCAGAAAAAAAAGGCAACAGAATTGTCCAATACTGACCGGTAAAATTTTCCGTGTTGCCGAAAATTTCATTAGATCAGCAGGGAATTACCAGATATCATGCGTACCGGTTTTCTTTTCCCTGAAACTATGCTGGTATGCATACTGGTATCAGTACTTGCAACAGGATGTATGCAGATACCGGGCTTCCACTGGGTCGGATCCTCACCCGATCCGGTGGTCGGTCAGTGGATAGGTGGTGAGCCCCCCCAGACCGATTTCCACATGATTTTCTATGAGAACCAGACGTACCTTTATTCTTCGTATTACCTGCAACGCGGGGAGCAGGTCGAACTGGGGAACTGGACAAAGACCGGGCAGGGGCAATATGTCGCAGAGTCCCGGACAGGAAATACCACGCTCTGGATCTACGATTCTTCAGATGACTCGCTGCACATCAACGGTATGCCGCTCTTCCGGTACACCCGGTACAAAGGATAGCATCCTCCTTTCCGTCTCCGGTACTTTCTGACCTTTGCAAAGAATGCCTGCACTGTGTAAGTCACGTTTCTGCGCGCCCATTAGATTTTTTAATAAATACATGGAATAACAGTTCCATGATACAAAACCGGCCGACGAGATAATAAATGGTTAGTACATCAGGACGTCCCCGGCTTAATAATAATACCGGAGAGAGCATTTATACTATCAATCTCGAACGCTGGTACAAGCGAAACCCCCGGGCCGGGAAAACCCGGTGGGGGACACACGCGTGAGGAGGTCATTCCATGGCTACCGAACCGATCGGATCCCTGATCAAAAAACAGGCAAAACCTGCGGTACTGATCTTTTTTTTGCTCACACTAGTCGTGGGCATTCTTTACCCACTTGTTGTCACAGGTATCGCCCAAGTAGTATTCCCGGTCCAGGCTAATGGGGATCTCCTCATACATAACGGACAGGTTGTCGGATCATCACAGATCGGGCAGTCGTTCTCATCGCCGCAGTATTTCTGGGGCCGTCTCTCCGCAACATCGCCGATGCCGTACAATGCCGGCGCATCGTCGGGATCCAATCTCGGACCCAATAACCCGGCGCTCGTGAACCAATCCCAAGCCCGGGTCGACGCCCTTCATGCCGTCGATCCAGGCAACACACATGAGATCCCGGTCGATCTGGTCACCGCATCGGGCAGCGGCCTTGACCCGGACATCTCGGTCGCCGCAGCGGAATACCAGGTGCCCCGCGTTGCCCGCGAACGCAACCTGTCCGAATCCGATATATCAGCACTCGTCGCTTCGCAGATCGAGCCCCGCCAGTTCGGGATATTCGGCGAACCCCGGGTAAACGTTCTCTCCTTAAACCTTGCACTCGACGATCTCAGCTCGCATGCAATATCCGTGCCGCAGTACACCGGGTCGTCTGCCCTGCTCCAGAACCACTCCCCGGATCTGGTCTTTGGCATGAGGGTGTCGGACTGGATCCAGTTGATCCTCTTTATTGCCCTCGTCGCACTCATTGCCGTGCCCCTTGGTTCATGGATGGCAAAGATTTTTACCGGTAAACCAAACTTCCTCTCTCCGGTCATCGACTGGTTCGAACAGAAAATCCTCACGCTCTGCGGAGTTGCTGTCGGGGAGGAGATGGACTGGAAACAGTTTGCCGTTGCCGTCATGGTCTTTGCCATTCCCTGCATCGGTGTTGTCTTTGTCATGCAGCTCGTGCAGCAGATCCTGCCGCTCAACCCGTCGGGACTCGGGGCAGTACCCTGGGACCTCTCGCTCAATACCGCGATCAGTTTTGCAACCAACACCAACTGGCAGGCCTATGTACCGGAAGTGACGGTCAGTTACTTCACGCAGATGGTTGGCCTTGTCGTCCAAAACTTCCTCTCGGCGGCAGTCGGGCTCGCCGTTCTTATCGCGCTCATCTATGCGTTTTCGCGGAGATCGGCTGCGACGATTGGCAACTTCTGGGTGCTGCTTGTACGCAGCGTCATGATCATGATCCCCATCTGCCTGGTCATCTCCCTTGTGCTGGTCTCCCAGGGGACACCCCAGACGCTTGGCGGCCCGGTGACCGTGCCGCTTCTTGACCCGGTAAAGGACAGCACCGGGGCTCTTGTCACCAGCCAGACCATACCGCTTGGGCCGGTCGCATCTCAGATCGCAATCAAAATGCTCGGGACAAACGGCGGCGGGTATTACAATGCCAATTCTGCGCATCCGCTGGAAAACCCCACGCCGTTCTCGAATTTTGTCGAGATGTTTGCAATGATCATCATCCCCATAGCGCTCTGTATCACGTTCGGGATCATGATCGGATCCAAGCGAAAAGGGGTCGCGCTCCTGCTCGCCATGACCCTTATCTTCCTACCGCTGCTCGGCCTTGCCATCTGGTCCGAGCAGGGGGGAAACCCTGCACTTTCGTCGCTTGGCATCGACCAGGCTCCCTCTCACCTCCAGTCGGGAGGGAACATGGAAGGAAAAGAGGTCAGGTTCGGGATCGTTCCTTCTGCCCTTTTTGCGGTGGTGACAACGAGCACCTCCTGCGGTGCGGTCAATGCCATGCATGACTCTTTCATGCCCGTGGCCGGCGGTGTCCTCCTTTTTGATATGCATCTGGGTGAAGTGGTGTTCGGGGGTGTCGGATCCGGCCTGTATGGCATGCTCATCTTTGTTATCATCGCAATGTTTGTTGCCGGCCTGATGGTCGGGCGGACACCGGAACTCTATGGCAAGAAGATCGAGCAGCATGAGATGAAGATGGCGACGATTATCATCCTCATCCCCATTATCCTGATTCTTGCCTTCACATCTCTTGCCGTCCTCACGGCCCAGGGCCAGGCCGGCGTCTTCAACCCGGGACCGCATGGCTTTACCGAGATCCTGTACGCGTACACCTCGGCAGCACAGAACAACGGCAGCGCTTTTGCCGGGCTCTCGGCAGACAGCCTGTTCTATAATATTACCCTCGCGATAGCGATGTTTATCGGGCGCTATGCGACGATCGTCCTGACCCTTGCACTCGCAGGGTCCCTTGTCGCAAAAAAGATTGTTCCCCCGGGTGAAGGGACACTCCGCGATCACCGGCCGCTGTTTATCCTGTGGCTGGTCGTTGTCATCATCATTATCGGTGCGCTCAGTTTCCTCCCCGCGCTCTCGCTTGGCCCCATCGCGGAATATATGAGGATGGTTGCAGGAGGGATGATCCATGTCTGATGGAGAAAAAACCCGCAAAGCCCCGGCCGTCCCGGGTCTCTACCGGCGGGCAGTAATCGACGCAATCTTCAAACTTGACCCACGGACGCTCATCCATAACCCGGTCATGTTTACTGTGGAAGTAGGCAGTGCGATAACAACCCTGCTGTATCTCCAGGCGCTTACAGGCGCCGGGGAAGCACCGGCCGGGTTTATCGGTGCCATTTCCGCGTGGCTCTGGTTTACGGTACTCTTTGCAAACTTTGCCGAGGCGCTTGCAGAAGGCAGGGGCAAGGCACAGGCCGAATCCCTCAGAAAGATGCGGCAGGAAACGACCGCAAAACGACTTTGTGACCGGTACCGGATCACAAAAGGCTGCGAACCGCAGGACACCGACTTTACGCTGGCATCCTCTTCGGCGCTGCACAAGTCCGACCTGTTCTATGTAAAAGCCGGAGATACAATCCCGGTAGACGGCGAGATCCTCGAAGGCATCGCATCGATTAACGAAAGCGCAATCACCGGTGAGAGCGCCCCGGTTATCCGCGAAGCCGGCGGGGACCGGAGTGCGGTGACGGGCGGGACGGTCATCCTTTCCGACTGGCTGATCGTCCGCGTGAGTGCAAATCCCGGGGAAGGCTTCCTCGACCACATGATCAGTCTCATCGAGGGGGCAAAGCGCCAGAAGACGCCAAACGAGATCGCGCTCAACATCCTGCTGATCGGCCTGACCACGATCTTTATTGTAGTGGCTGCGGCGCTCTATGCGTTTTCTGCATACAGCGTCCAGGCCGCCGGGGCCGGGACAACGGTCACCATAACGGTGCTCGTGGCGCTCTTTGTCTGCCTCGCACCGACAACAATTGGCGGGCTCCTCTCTGCTATCGGCATTGCCGGCATGGATCGGCTGATCCAGAGAAACGTGATCACGACATCGGGCCGTGCGATCGAGGCGGCCGGGGACGTGGATGTCCTCCTGCTCGACAAGACCGGCACCATCACGCTCGGGAACCGGCAGGCAGTCGATTTTATCCCGGTGGATGGAACCACGGTCGAGGACCTTGCCGGGATCGCCCAGCTGGCATCGCTTGCCGATGAAACCCCTGAGGGCCGCAGCATTGTGGTGCTTGCAAAAGAGAAGTACGGTCTCCGAGGACGGACTGTCGGCGGATCGGGACCTGAAGCAGGGATGCAGTTTATCCCGTTTTCCAGCCAGACCCGGATGAGCGGTGTCAATCAGGGCGAACTCCAGATCAGGAAAGGCGCGGCCGATGCGCTGTTTAAGTATATCGAGTGCAGCG
>JBEKTA010000101.1:0-5800 GCA_049516515.1 Methanoregula sp.
TGAGCAGGGAGGCATTGGAACCCGTGAGGACTACTTTTTTGCCGCTGTCCTGGAGCCTCCGGACAAATGTCTCGAATTTTTCCACGTTCTGGATCTCATCAAAAAAATATGTGCCGGACGGCCCGTACATTTCTATAAGGACTTCATCGAGTATGCTGAAATCTTCTGCACGGAAACTGAGCAGCCGCTCATCTTCGAAATTCACATAACAGTAATCTTTCCGGGTCTGCATGATCTGTTTTAAGAGCGTGGATTTCCCGCACCCGGAAGGTCCGATCAGTGCAGTGGTCTTTTTCTTTTCAATCTCCATGGAAATATCCTGGAGTGCATGTTTCTCGTTATACCAGAGGTTCAGGTTCCGTGTGGAAATGATAGTTGTATCCGACATAAGTTATCCCCGTGCCTTTTTTGCATAATGCGTCCTGATCACGATCGCGACCGAGTAAAACGCCACGACCAGCATCAGGAGGACGAGCGCCGTCCCGTACTTGTTCGTTGAGGAGCCCGGTACGTTCGTGGAGAGGATGAAGAGATGATATGGCAGTGCCATCACCGGCTGGAAAAGCGAGGTTGGCAAAAACCGGGTCGAGAAGACGACCGCGACAAACATGATCGGCGCAGTCTCGCCGGCTGCCCTGCCAATCGAGAGGATTGCGCCGGTCACGATCCCCGGGATGGCGGGTGGGATGACCACGTTTTTGATTGTCTGCCACTGCGTCGCTCCAAGTGCCAGGCTCCCTTCGCGGAGGGACTGCGGAATGTTTTTGAGGGACTCTTCCGTGGTACGGATCACGGTTGGCAGCACCATCAGCGCGAGGGTGATCATACCGGCAAGGAGGCATACACCGATGTCAAGGAAGAGCACAAGGAATGCGAAGCCAAAGAGGCCAAAGACGATCGAGGGTGTCCCGTTCAGGAGGTCGACACCGGTACGGATCAGTTTAGTGATCTTTCCTTCGCGGGTATATTCGACCAGGTAGACTGCCGCCCCGACTCCAAGGGGAAGCGCGATGAGGATCGCGCCGGCCACGAGGTACAGGGTCCCGACAATCGCCGGGAAGATCCCACCGCTCCGGCCAAGGTCCGTGGGTCCCTGCGTCAGGAACTCCCATGAGATGGCAGGCAGGCCGTTTATAATGATATATCCGAGGATGATCGCGAGGATGGCAAGGACTGCAACTGTCGCAGTAATAACACAGCCAAAGGCAAAGATCTCGATGTGGCGTCGCGAGATCCGGTTCCTTCCGTAGTGCCAGACAGCTGCCGCAAGAATGATGATGAAAGTGACCTCCCAGAGGCCTATGGCAATGAGCATGAGCACAATGAGGGCAAGGAGAACAATCCGGGAATAGGGGAGGAGTTTCTTCTTGATTTTGGAGAAAGCGGGGATATGAGGCCATGACCGTTTCGCTCTGCCTGTACCTCTCCCATCCCGAAGATGCGAAAGGATAGCAACCGCGCTCAGGTTGATAATGAGCGTGATGATGAGGAGTACCACTGCCACACCGAACAGCGCATGGTAGTGTTCGCTCCCGACCGCAACATCTCCTGTCTCGATACCAAGGGTACCGGTCAGGGTGCGGACGGAAGAGAGCACATTCCAGACCGGGTAGGGAATGATAGCGGTATTCCCGGTCACCATGATGACTGCCATGGTTTCGCCGATCGCACGGCCGATCCCGAGAATGATCGCCGCCGCGATCCCGGAGAGGGCTGCAGGGACAATGACCCGGCTGATTGTCTGCCAGCGGGTTGCCCCGGTTGCGAGGGATCCTTCCCGGTATTCTCTTGGAACTGAGCTGATTGCATCCTCCGAGACGCTGATGATCGTGGGGAGTGCCATGATTCCAAGAAGGATCGACCCGGCAAGCCAGGTCTGCCCGCTGGGGATATTGAATGTGATGCGGATGAAGGTACTAAGGACGATCATCCCGAAGAACCCGTAAACAACTGAAGGGATGCCGGCAAGCAGTTCGGTAGCCGGCTTGAGGATGCTTTTCACCCGGGGAGAGGCGAGTTCAGAGATATAGATTGCACAGCCGATGGAAAGCGGTACGGCAAAGACCATGGCACCGAGTGTGACAAGGAGCGTGCCGATGATGAGAGCGGATATCCCGTAACTGGGCACAACCTGGGCCGGAGCCCAGATCGTCCCGAAGAGGAAATTCAGTACTCCCACGGTTTCGAAAATCGAATAGCCGTCCCGGAACAAGAAGAGCAGGATGAATGCAACAACGATGACTGCGAAGAATGCTGTGAAGAAGAATACGGATCTGACAAATTTTTCTTTCATGCGGGAGACCATCGCGGTATTTCCCGGGCATGTTCCAGCAGATTGTTCTCTCTGGGTAATGGTGCGTCACCTCCCTGTGGGTAAAAAAGTAAGGTTAAGATATGTACCCCGTCAGCTGTTCAGGGCGACATACCCTTGGGCAACGACAATCTGCTGACCGGCTGGGCTGAGGAGGAAATTGATGTAATCATTTGCAAGGCCGGTAGGCTTGCCGTTGGTGATCATGTAAAGGTCACGGTGGATCGGGTAGGTTTTGTCCTTGACGGTGGCAACGGTCGGGGCGATGATGTGGCCATTCGTTGTCACGATCGGGAGTGCCTTCACTGTGTTATCGAGGTAACCGATGGAGATGTACCCGATTGCATTGGGTGTCTGGGCGACTTCCTGGAGGACCGCACCATTCGAGTTGTCCTCGTGCATGGACAGGGAGTCGTTTGTGTTCTGCATCACGACCTGATCAAAGTAGGTACGGGTACCGGAGGAGCTGTCGCGACCGACGAGCACGATCTGGTTGTTCGAGTTTGGTACCCCGGCCCCGTTGAGGGATGTCCAGGAGGTGACGCTTCCGTTGTAGATCGCCTTGACCTGATCAAGGGAGATGTCCTGAACGGTGTTTGCCGGGTTGACAATGATCGCAATACCGTCATGGGCAATGGTGATGATGTTCATCTTGCTGTCCTGTGCCTTCTGGGCTGCCGAGACATCAGCAGAACTCATACCGATATCCACTTTCTGGTTGATGATTGCCTGAATACCGACGCCGGACCCGCCACCGGAGACCTGGATGTTTGCATCCGGGTGGGCCTGCATATAGGCGTCAGCGACAGCCTGTGCAATAGGCAGGACCGTGGTCGACCCGGTCAGGGTAAGCGTCTGGCCGGAAGAGGCAGCTGCACTGGTGGACTGGGTTGCTGTAGCGGTAGCCGTTGCCGGGGCCGCGGCAGGAGCTGCCGTAGCAGCTGCGGAAGCGGTGGCAGGAACCGAATTCGTTGATCCGTTGCTGGTACAGCCGGCAACGAGCATCGATACAATGAGTAATGCCGCGAGGCACACTGTCACAAATACATACGAACTCCGTTTCGTTTTCATGGTGTTCGATCATAACCTTGACCAGAGTTAATATACAGTTTTTCGACATAGAATATGTAAGTATATATGTGAAAAAGAGATAAATAGAGGCAAGCATATTCATCATATAACTCTGATTAAGGGGTGAAAAAAGATGGAACTACGTCGGGTCCAGATGACCGGGGGGTCATCGTTTGTCGTTACGCTTCCCAAAGACTGGATAACGGAGATGCGGATCAAGAAGAATGATCCCGTTGGTCTTATTGTCCAGCCGGACGGGACACTGCTGGTCACGAAGAAAACCACGGATGAGCCGCTGCAGCGGGTAAAGGAGATAGATCTCGGGCACATTACCGACCCCTCCTTCCTCTTCAGGCTGCTCATTGGTACCTACATCACCGGTTTTACCGAAACAAGGATCAGCTCAAAACAGCGGTTTCCCCCGTTTGTCCGCTCGGTCGTGCGGGACTTCACCCAGATGACCATCGGGCAGGAAATCGTTGAGGAGAATGATACCCTTATTGTAATAAAAGATCTGCTCAATCCCGCCGAGATGCCGTTTGACAATACCCTCAAACGCATGTTTGTGATCGTCAGGAACATGCACGGGGATGCCATCACAGCGCTCGAAACGCACAACCATGCTCTTGCTGCTGATGTGATCAACCGTGACCTTGACTCGGACCGACTCAACTGGCTGATTGCCCGCCAGACCAACATGATCATGCAGAACCCGGCCCTGTCCCGGAAAATGGAGGTCTCGGTCGGCATGGCGATGTATTATCACATCATCAGCCGGATCATCGAGCGGATTGGCGACCATGCCGTGCGGATAGCCGAGAATGCCCAGCCGATCATGGATATCGATCTCGATTTGAAGATCGTGACTGCGTTAAAGAAAGCAAGCGTCCTGTCCATGAACCTCTTTGACAAAAGTATCATCTCGTTTTTCAATGCCGATCTCAAAGAAGCTCACAAGACCATCGAATCTGTGTCGGCGCTGGAAAATATCTGCGGGGACATCAGCAACATGGCATTCAAGCAGGAGACGGCGACTGCAATTTCTGTCAGTTACGTCGCTGAGAGTATCCGCAGGGCCGGCGAATATTCCGCGGATATTTCCGAGAACGTGATCAATTACATTGTCGAGGAAGACCGCTCACTCCACCGGCGTCCCGCAGGGAAATAAAAACCTGCATACACCCTGAGTTTGGTGGGTCTCCCAGCGGAAGAACCGCTTGAGCAGGGTCAGGTGGTCTTTCAGGGTGTTCTGCTTGTACGGTATATTTATATCGCCGTGCCGCGCCTCCCGCAGGGCCTCGATCCCCCGGTAGAGGTCGGCCACGGTAGTGGTCCGGAACGGCCCGATGTGATGCCGCCACGATACCAGGATATAGGTAAGTTTGTTGGCCCGCGAGACCCCGATGCCCCTGGTAACCTTGATCTCCGCAATGAAGTCCCGGATAAGCTGGGCATCATCGGCGGTGAGCTGGCCGGCCTGGAGAGCTTTGTCGATGGAATGCTCGGCGTATACACTCTTTATGTTATGAAACGACCGGCAGTGCCGGTTAGGTGCCTGCTGCGTGCGCATCGTTGTCCCGGCACCCCGGTTTTCGAGGTTAGGGAAAAACTTATCCTGAGAACCTGCCTGAGAAACGAATTTTGCAGGGATTCTAACCTGCGCGAGAGAAGCCGCCGGAGGGAATTGAACCCTCGACCTGCTGATTACGAATCAGCCGCTATGCCGCTAAGCCACGGCGGCGCACTGCCTCACAATATCGACCCGTACGCTAATAAAATCTGTGTTTGGATAATGGGGTTTATGAGTACCCGCGAAGCGTCGTTACGCTCTCGGCGGGGTGCGCTTCCTTTGCCGGGGAGATCGTGCCGAACTTCCCTTCGTAGTCGGCGATGGTTTTCTGGAGGACGCCAAGCAGGTTCTTTGCGTGCGCCGGCGTGATGGAGACAATGGCCTTTGCCCGCGCCTGGTTGACCTGCGGGAGCTGGTGGAGGAACATGAAGGTGAACTCGTCGTCCTTGTACGCGATCTGGATCATGTTGCTGTAGACGGGGTCAAGCGTCGGGGGGATATTGACGGATATTTCCTGTCCGGTCATACTGATTTGTTTGCCGTTTCTGGTATGAATAGTTGGTCACAGGCCCTCGCTCAAGCCCTTCCATGAGCATTTCCCAAAAGTATAAGTGGCCAGTTCTCCCCGGTTCAATAGAGGGATTATTCTGGCGGAGCAGGGCAGCCACGTCACGATCTCGGAGCTGGTGCGGGTGCATGCCTGCCCGGTCCGGTTCTACTACGAGAAGGACGAGCCAGTTTCCGAGTCGGACCGGTATGCGGTCTGCAAGCAGATCTCGTACCACCTCGGCCGCCCACTTGAAGCGGATACCATCTGGGACGAGGTGCTCACGGTCAATCTCAAGTTG
>JBEKTA010000102.1:0-5795 GCA_049516515.1 Methanoregula sp.
TTTTAGATGATCGAATGATGATTTTTCATTGGGTTCAATGTATTCTAAATCAGAAAACAAAGATCTGTCGAATATTTGATTCATAATCGATTTGGCGAGTATCTCTGCAAATTTCGGGGCTACAGAATTACCAATTTGTTTTAATTGTTCAGTTTCAGTTCCACAAATAATATAATCATCGGGAAAAGTTTGAATCCGTTTTAATTCGGAAATAGAGAATTTACGATTTTTCCAATGAAACGGGCCGCTCCATTTCCCCGGGGATGCAACAATTGTACGACAAGGCAAATTGGGATCCGCTTTGTATAAAAAGTTGGAAAATTTCGATCTCCATGCAAATTTTGGATTGGGATGCCCCAATTCAGATGTGAAATAAGAATAATTCCCCCCCGAGGGGATCTCATATAATAATTGTTCATATTTTCCGGGATATTGGTGACATTCCTCATTGGGATTATTTATATCTGAAATCGCATCTCCAACGGATATATGGGGTTTTTGATCACTACTGTCCAGACCAAAAATCGGTCTTGGAAATAGGTAAGTATGGTTCTTAATACCTATAATTATTACACGTTCACGATGTTGTGGAACACCGAAATCCGCGGCATCAAGCACTCTATAATGGATTACATATCCAAGTGATGAAAATTCTCGATAGATTTTTTTCCAGTCCTCTCCTTTTTTAGCTTGAATCATTCCACGAACATTTTCAAATAAAAATCCTTTTGGCTTAAAATATTTTATAAATTCAAAGTAATGTCTAAATAACGCTCCACGCAAATCGTCAATTCCTTTAACTCCACCAGCTCTTCGACCTGCCGCTGAAAATGTCTGACAGGGCGGTCCACCTATAATAAACTCAATGTTATTTAATTTTAAATCTTGAGGATCAAGGATACTAATATTTTTACACAAAACCTTGTGCTTTTTTGAATAGTATAATTGATTATTCTTTTTTAATGTGCAACAACAAATTTTATCGTTATCAATTGATGCGACAATATCAAATCCAGCCTTAATAAAACCTATATCCAATCCACCTGCCCCGGAGAATAAACTTAAAATTTTAATTTTTTGGGGCATCGACACTCCTTATCCGCCAATTCAGTGATTAGTCTAATTTTACCATCAATATTAGAGTTAATAACATTACATATTTCGATTAAATAAAAACCACTCATGATTTTCACTCCCCAAAATCAACTATTGATTCGCATTTATCATCACCTTGATCCCATTGATCAAGCCATGTCATTACAAGTTTGTTGATCGTAAATGGTTGATTTCCTTCGGTTTGCTTCTTTTGATGATGTATTGACTTTAAGAATCCGCTTTTCTTCCATTCTATAATCCAGCAAGTATAGGGCATGCCTCAGCGGGTTGCTGGAATAACCCATTTTACCGGAAACCCGGGAAGATATTTCCCAAAAAATCCCGGCCCGGCACAGTACTTAACCCTACAGACCGGCTGTAAAGTTACAGACCGTCTGTAACCTTACAGACGCCTTCACGTCAGAGAGTGTGTGAAAAATAGAGCGCAAACGCGAACTCGCCATCGGGCGTGATCGCGTACAGCCGGATCGCTTCCCGGCCCGGCATCTCATTTTCTGCGATCAGACCCCAGCGTTCGAGCGTGGCAAGGATCTGGCCATAGTTGCCCCGGGTCAGCGTGGGGCGCACCGCCCGGCCCTCCCGCGTCCGGACCGGGACATACATATCTGCCATCGCCCGGAACAGCTCGTCCCGGGGGACTCCCGAGATCACGCCCGGCACCGCCGGCTTCTTGTGCAGCAGGGTCAGGATCGCCTCGTAGTTCGGATTCGCTGCAAGGGCGCTGGCCGGCATTGCAGGAACGGTCAGTTTCTGGAGCACGGCCTTCCGCGACGCATAATACACGTCGCCGTCAAGCCATGCCGCCATCCGGAAGAGGCCGAGCGCAAGCGGTGCCGTGCCCCCGGAGAGGACAAACGAGTACCGGGCGCCCGGGTGGCGTGCTGCAATATCCATCACCTGGCTGCATACCGAATCGACGGTTGTGGGATCGAGCGTCTGGTGCTCGGCCGGAATCCCCAGCGAGATCGCGAGGTCGTGGGCCCGCGTGATCCCGGCCCGGACTGCCACCTTTGCGGCCCGCTCCTGCGTCGTTTCGCCGGTCCGGTCGGTGACAAGCAGCCCTTCGGCAATGACGACGGTGAGCGTGACCGCCCCCGGGTCAGAAAGGGCCGACGCAAGGAGGGCGGGGAGATCGGTTCCCGGGCTGATGACAAGGACATGTTCGCGGCTGGCCGGGGGAGTCATGATCAGCATTTCGGGGACGATAATAAAATCCTGTTTATCTGATGCGCAGCGGACGAGTGACGGGGTGGATAGATCCCCGGTTTTTGGCTCTCTGGAAAAATTTTCAAACTATTTCCCGTAACGCTCTTGGGGGCTACGGCACCTGATGCCTCCGCTCCCCGCCGCTGTGGCATCCCCCATGTAGCGATGATTCCCAACAAGGTAATTCACACATCATCGCTAGAGCGCAGGGGCGGTCCGGGGGGACAGGCACTGCCCCCTCCGTCACTTCCCCCGTTTTGATGTATTTTGCAATTTTGTACAAAAACTCATGGTTTCTACAGGCCCCGGCTTTTGCCACCGGATCTTTTCGGAACAGGAACAATTCAAGAAGGGTTTTGAATCCCCGGCACTAACGTACTACCCATACTTCTGATGACCGCCCCACGTTCCGAATCCCCAACAGGACTGCCTGCAAACCTCGCACAAGGCTGTGTCCTCTGTTACCAGGGCGCAAAGATGGTGCTTTTTGTTACGGGACGCTGCCGCCGCTCCTGCTGGTACTGCCCGCTCTCGGAAGAGCGAAAGGGAAATGACGTGATCTTCGCAAACGAGCACCGGATCGAGAGCCCGGAGCAGGCGGTCGAGATCGCGGAGCGCATGAGCGCGCTCGGGACCGGCGTCACCGGCGGCGAACCGCTCCTCTGCCTCGACCGTGTCGCACAGTATTGTAAGGCGCTCAAGGACCATTTCGGGACCGAGCACCAGATCCACCTCTACACGGCGCAGGCCCCCACAAAGGCAGACCTGGAGCGGCTCAAAGGAGTCGTGGACGAGATCCGGCTCCACCCGCCCCGGGAGTGCTGGGACCATATCTGCGATACAGACTATATCGCCTCCGCACGCCTTGCAAAAGAGATGGGCTTTGACATCGGCATCGAAGTCCCGGCCCTCCCCGGCCTTGAACTGCTCGTCCCGGCACTCCCGTACCTCGATTTCCTCAACATCAACGAACTCGAATGGGGCGAGACGAACGCTGATGATATGCGGGAGCGGGGCTATGAGCCGGCCGATGGCGTGCACAACGCAGTTGAGGGTGCACGCGACTGGGCGGCGGATCTCGTGAAGCACACAAAAGTCCACTGGTGCGCCTCGTCGTTCAAGGACTCGGTGCAGCTCCGGGAGCGCTTAAAGCGCATCGCGGAGAACACCGCCCGCCCGTTCGATGAAGTGACCGATGACGGGACCATCGTGTACGGCGTGCTCGACCTCCACCCGGGCACCCGGGACGAGGTCGTCGCCCGGTGCAGGAAATTCCTCGCAGACGACGAGTTTGCCGACTGCGGCGACCGGGTCGAGACCGCATGGTGGCTGCTCGAAGAGTTCAAGGACAAGATCCCCGGGAAAAAGTCGGTCGTCGAGCGGTACCCCGACGGCGGCATGGTCGTCGAGGTGACGCCGCTGTGACCCTCCGCGGGCTTCTCGAACCCCTGTACGAGCGGTACCTGCGGATGCAGTGCACGCAGATCCCCGTGCACGTCGCCATAATCCAGGACGGCAACCGGCGGTTTGCAAAAGAGATGGGCATCGACACCGCACACGGGCACCGGGCCGGGGCAGACAAGACCGAGGAGATGCTCGACTGGGCCCACGATCTCGGGATCCGGTACATCACCATCTACTCGTTCTCCACGGAAAACTTCAACCGGACCGAGGACGAGATACGCGAACTCTTCCGGCTTTTTAAGGAGAAATTTATCCGCACCATCTCCGACGAGCGGGTGCACCGGTATAAGATCCGCATCCAGATGGTCGGCGACCGCTCGCTTCTTCCCGTCGACCTGCGGACAGCGATCGAGGCCGCTGAAGAGGCAACGAAAAATTACGATGGGTTTACCCTCAACGTCGCGCTTGCCTACGGGGGAAGAAACGAGATCGTGCTTGCCGCCCGGGAGATCGTATCGGATGTCCGCGAGGGCAGGATTGCTCCCTCGGCAATCGACGTGCAGATGGTCGAATCCCACCTCCACGAGGGAAAAGATATCCCGCCGGTCGATCTCATCATCCGGACCGGGAACGAGTACCGCACCTCCAACTTCCTCCCGTGGCTTGCAAACGGCCATGAATCCGCCGTCTATTTCTGCGCCCCGTACTGGCCGCTCTTCCGGAAGATCGATCTCTTACGGGCGATCCGGATCTACGACCAGCGGCTGAGTGCAAAAGCACACTAAAACCGCTCCCGCACCATCCAAAAAAATCCAATTCGCGTACTATATTTCCCGGAACATACCAGATGGAATATGGTGAATTGATGGGTGCTGGAAAGTCAGCGGGAACCGGGTGGCGGCAGACAACGGTCCTGATCAGATCCGATATTTTTGCAGCCGCAGAGCGGGAGCATCTGGATATCAGCGACGCATGCAACAGGGCGCTTGCAGGACAGCTCGGGATCGACGACCATCCCGCGAAAAAGACCATACCGGAAAAAACGTCCCGGGTGATCATCGCCCAGGATACCGCACCGGGAGACCGGGCGGCCCGTGCCCCGGCAGCGCCGCCGGTCATCAATGCCGAAGATCCCACGGTGCCGGGAAAGGTCATGAAGGAGAAAAAGGAGCGAAAAGCCCCGTCAGTGACAAAACAGCCGGCACCCCCGCAGGAACCGACCCCGCAGCGCCCGGCGGTCTCCGAACCGGTGGCAATACCTGTCAGGGCAGCACCAAAGACCGGAAAGAAAGGCAAAAAAGAGGAGCCTATCAAAAGGTTCGTCAGTACTCTCATCGTGAGGGAGACCGAGGAGAGCCCGGATGCGATCATCGCAAAGGACGAACTCTACCAGCGGTTCGAACGCTGGTGCCGGGACCACGATTACGCAACAATCCCGGACCGGAGGGCGTTTACGGTTGCGCTCAAGAACAAGTACGCCCTTATGGAACGGACCGTGGGCGGCGTCCCGAGCTGGATCAGTATCCGGATAAAATAGTTTTTATTTCCCGAACCGGCGTGTCCGGGCCTGGTAGTCGCGCAGCACCCGCAGGAAGTCCACGCGCCGGAAGTATTTCCAGTTGATATCAGAGAAGAAAAGTTCCGAGTAGACCGACTGCCAGATCAGAAAATCGGTCAGGTGGTCGCCGCCGGTCTTTACCACGATGTCCGGGTCGTACCGGAAGATCAGGCAGGATTCCAGCGTTTTCTCATCGATAGCCGAGGGCTGGATCCCGTTCTCTGCCAGGCGGCGTATACAGTCCGTGATCTCTTCCCGTCCGCTCTTTCCTATCGCGACCACGACATCAAGGCCGGTGCCCGAGACCTCCTCGGTCGTGCCGTAGTGCAGCACGAGCCGGGCAACGGACGAGATCGTTTGTATGGCCGGTAGCGTGCGTGCCACTTCGTCCGGTGAGAGCCGGGCGATATGAAAGGTCAGGCCCTGGATCGCCGGGGGGTTTTGGCCGGTTTTTGTCACTCCCTGCCGGGCGAGAATGGCATTTAACTCGGAACTCCAGCTCGCCACCTGT
>JBEKTA010000103.1:0-5795 GCA_049516515.1 Methanoregula sp.
GCGGACGATCCACCCAGACCGGCAAAGAAGACGAGTGCAACGACCACGACCACAATGATACCAACAATCGTGGCAACCAGAAGCCACGGGATCTCGGGCGAGCTGCGCCTGCCCCCATGAATATGTGTTCGCATATATACCTGTACCACGTTGGGTTTAATATTGTTTTTTAGAGCAAATCCGGGTTTGATGGGAGAAAACAAGCGAAGATGGCCCGGAAAAAGATCAAAGGGCAAAAAGGCGCGGGCGTTACTCTTTCTTTAACGCAGCAGTCAGGGCTTCGCGCAAGTCCTCGTATGGCACACGGTATTGCTTTGCAAGCAGGACAAGCGCCGCTGGGGGCAGCAGGTTCCCGTCAAACTGTTCCCGGATGATTTTGTTCATCCCGGCGACGACCTCTGTCTCCGGCACTCCCCGGGCCTTCACGATCCGGCCGATCAGTTCCTGCGCAGGATCGTTTGCCTCGAAGACAACAGAGGTCGGCTTGAACCCGATAGGGATTGTCACGGTGGCCGGGTCAAAGAGGATCGTAAAGACGCCGTTTTCCAGCCGTATGAGCCCCGCCTCTTCTGCCCGCCTGAGCAGGACGGCCGCCTGGTCGGTGCTCATCCATTTCCGGTCGAGAGCGTAGTAATAGACGAGCTCGTTCTTGCGCATTCCCGTTTTTCGCGTGTGTTTGAACGGTGCAGCCACCGCGATCTGGAGGGTCAATTCGGGTTACCAAGAAGGATGTTTTTCACATCGAGGGCATCGAGACCTTCTGCAGCATTTTCCCGTGCAATGTCGATGTCGGTGCAGGTGTTCCGGTCGGTGAGCCGTACGTAGAAAACATCGTTTGCGATCGGAACTTTTCCGGTCCCGCGCAGGGCGAGTGCAAGCACCGAGACCTTGATATCGGCGGCCTCGGTAATGACACCGGGGCGCAGGACATCGGGCGTGATATCGCCGAATTCTGCCCGGTTTGTCGCGATCTCCACTTTGACCTTGACCCGGACCAGTTCTTTGCCGGTGGTCTTGGTGGATTCCTGTCCGTTCAGATCTGCGATGTATTTCAGCGTTTCAGGAAACGTCATTCCCATCGCAAACGAGAGATCCACCCGTTGCGGGTAACGATAATAGATCCTTCGCATAATTACACTATGGGAGAGCCAAACCTAAAAAAACAATTGCTGTTCAGGTTCGGGCATCTGAAAAGGTGCACAATACTGCACTTGATGAAACGAAACGTTTTCGTAAAATGTGAATAAAAAAGAGATTTTCTCTTTTTTTTGGTTTATTCGAGTAACACCGCGTTGATGATGCCATCCTGGCCCGGGCGGCTCATAATCCGGGCGCGTCCGATCTCGGTCTTGACGATCGCTCCCTTGGTGAGGAGGTTCCGCCGGACATAGTTCGGGTTTGCGCCATTCTCCTGAACGGTCTCAATCTTTACTTTCTTGGTTTCACCGTTGGAGAGATTCGTCACGTTCGCGTATTCCGCACGCATGCACCGGACTTTCGTGTTACCACCCGTGGTACGGATGATCTTTGCCCGGTTTTCGCCGAGGTGCGTGTCTGCGGGTGCAAGCCCGACTTCAAATCTCCGCTTACCCTGTGCCGGCCGGCGCCTGCCGCCGGTTACCTTCCGTACTGATTCTCCCTGCCACTGCATGGTGTTACTCCTTTGTATTCGTGTATTCCGGAAAAATCCCTTTTCCGAGAATGGTGCTCTATATATTCCTTTCAGAGTTATTTATACTATTTCCCGATTGCGCCTTTATTAGGCGAGTATTGCATCGAGAAGCGGTGCAATGTTCTCGCCGGTCTTCATGTTGGTCTTAAAAACCGGCATCTTCGGGTTGTACCGGTGGATGTCGGACTCCATCCGGGCGATGTTTGCGCCCACGAGCGGGGCGAGGTCGACCTTGTTGATAACACCAATCGTGCAGTCGCGGAACATCATCGGGTGCTTGTTGACCACGTCGTCCCCCTCAGTCGAGCTGACGATCACGATCCTTTTTTCCGCGCCGAGTTTGAAATCGGTCGGGCAGACCATGTTGCCCACGTTCTCGATAAAGAGGATGTCGATGTCATCCAGCGGGAGGTGCTCGATCGCGTGCTCCACAAGGTGGGCATCGAGATGGCATTCCTTGCCGGTGTTCGCGTTGTAGGCCGGGATGCCGGTCGCCACGATCCGCCGGAAATCGTCATCACCGTACACATCGCCAGCGATTGCGCCGGCCCGGAGCCCTTTGGCTTTCAAGAGCGGGACGAGACGCTCGATGAGCGCAGTCTTCCCCGATCCGATCGCGCCGAGCAGGTCAAAGGCCCGTATGCCGTGGTCTTTTAAGTGCCGGGCGTTCCCGTCCGCGATCCCGTTGTTGACGTCGTATACATCTTTCTCCATCCTGACGTCGATATGGTGCATACCATTACTTTTTGAGCGGACAGTGTTTATATCTTGACCCCCATACTTTTCATGCAATGGAAAAAGGCGAGTGCATCCTCTATCCCTGCTATTTTAACGCGTCCCTCACCCGGGAGGAAGGACGGCGGGTCCCGCGCACGCTCGGCGCGAAAGGACCGGTGGCTGGCGATATCGAGCATGCATTAAAACGGCTCGGGATTGCCTGCGAGATCGAGGAGCGCCACCACCCGGCCCACTGGGCCCGGCATGAAGGACGGGTCCTCGCCACATGGAACGGCAAAAAAGAGGCACTCATCAAAAAAGTTGCCCGGAACATGGTGGTGAAACGGTGACCGGCCTCTACGACCTCCACACCCACACGATCCTTTCCGATGGCGAGATGCTCCCCTCCGAACTGGTGCGGCGCATGGCGGTACTCGGGTATACCACCGTCGCTATCACCGATCATGTCGATACGTCCAATGCGGTATCGGTCGTTAAGTCGCTTCTCGCGGTGCAGGAATCTGCCCGGCTCTTCGGGGTCCGGCTCCTGTGCGGGGTCGAGATTACTCACGTGCCCCCGTCCCAGATCGCCGCGATCGCCCGGCAGGCCCGCGAGGCCGGGGCGGAGATCGTACTCGTCCACGGGGAAACGACCGTCGAGCCGGTTGCACCCGGCACTAACCACGCGGCATGCACCTGCCAGGACGTCAACGTGCTTGCCCACCCGGGGCTTATCACGCACGATGATGCCCGGCTGGCCCACGAGAACGGGATCGCGCTTGAGCTTACCTCCCGGGGTGGGCACAACCGCACGAACGGCCACGTGACACGCATCGCACGCGAAACTTCGTGCCAGCTTGTCGTGGATTCGGATGCTCATGCACCTCACGATCTGCTGGACAGATCGAGCAAACAGATCGTGGCGGAGGGTGCCGGGCTGACCGTTGCTGAATCTGCGGGCATCATGTCTTTAAATATCGATCAATTTCTCCGTTCCTGAAATTTCTATTTATACTTTCACGGAACGTTTAAATACCGTAAGGTGTCATATATATAGATTACTAAATTAATTTAGTACTTTGTTATACTCCCCGGGGTTGTTTAAAGTGAAGGTTGTTGGTCGAGCGATGAGCACCTATGGCAGCCGGATGGTCATTATCCAGTGCGATGCCGCCCAGCTCCCGGGGTTGTACAGCGAAGTGATGGACCGGAGGACAAAACCGGTGGGAAAGATCATGGATGTCTTTGGGAACGTGAAGTCCCCCTATGCCCTTGTCCTCACCCATGGCCCGTGCAGTGTCGCACCGGGTGAAAAAGTATTTGCAAGGGAATCCAGTACCCCAAAAACGACCCGTTCTGGATCATTCAGGACTACAGTAAGATAATGATGGTGAAGCCGGATGCAGGAAATTGAAAAATTAAAACTCCTTCAGACTGAAAGAGAAGCGCTCAAATCGCGTATCAAAGTAAAAGAATCAGAAAAAAAAGCCGAGAACCACACCGAGACGGTCTGTCCCGAGTGTGGTAGCCGGCAGCTGGTGCACGATTACGAGCGGGCAGAACTGGTCTGCCAGAGCTGCGGGCTTGTGATCGATGACGATTTCATCGACCGCGGCCCCGAGTGGCGTGCGTTTGACCACGACCAGCGCATGAAGCGGTCAAGAGTCGGCGCCCCGATGACCTTTACGATCCACGACAAGGGTCTCTCCACGATGATCGACTGGCGCAACCGGGACTCATACGGTCGTGCGATCTCTTCGAAGAACCGCGCCCAGCTTTACCGTCTCCGCAAGTGGCAGCGCCGGATCCGCGTGAGCAATGCGACTGAGAGAAACCTCGCTTTTGCCCTCTCGGAACTGGACCGTATGGCATCAGCGCTTGGCCTCCCAAGAAACGTACGTGAGACCGCCGCCGTGGTGTATCGTGATGCAGTGGACAAGAACCTGATCAGGGGACGGAGCATCGAAGGCGTCGCAGCAGCGGCGCTCTACGCGGCATGCCGGCAGTGCAGCGTGCCCCGGACGCTCGATGAGATCGCCGAGGTGTCCCGTGTTTCAAGAAAAGAGATCGGCAGGACGTACCGGTTCATTTCAAGAGAACTCGGCTTAAAGCTCCTCCCGACCTCCCCGATCGACTACGTCCCGCGCTTCTGCTCCGGGCTCACGCTCAAAGGAGAGGTACAGAGCCGTGCAGTCGAGATCCTGAGGCAGGCCGGGGAACGCGAGCTTACAAGCGGCAGGGGTCCGACCGGTGTCGCGGCAGCTGCTATCTACATCTCGTCCATCCTTGGCGGCGAGCGGCGCACCCAGCGCGAAGTGGCAGAAGTGGCCGGGGTCACCGAAGTCACGATCAGGAACCGGTACAAGGAACTCGCAGAGAAGCTCGACATCGAGATCATTCTCTGAAATTTTTTTCTTTTTCCCGTGGTTTTGTAGTTCCACAGCAACAACTATATTCCATCCGCGGGAGAACTGTAATACCGCAGCGGGCTCGTAGATCAGGGGTAGATCGCTACGTTCGCAACGTAGAGGCCGCGGGTTCAAATCCCGCCGGGTCCATTTCGTTTTTTATTTACCGGCGCCTGGAATGAAATCGATCGATTCAAACCGGTTCCCCCAGAGCCAAAAAAAGAACGTGAAATTTTTCTCACGGGGACTTACTTCTCGGCGAGCGTTTTTATCTCGTTCTCAAGTGTCTCCCTGAGGCGCTGCACAGCCTCGTTCATGTCGTTTGTTGTCGTAACCGTGAACTGGTTGTCAGTCTTCACATCGTGGTACGTGACGATGTACTCAATCTGGCCGTCCTTTGCCTTTTTTGGTTCAATGATCAGTTTTACCATACGGATATCTCCGGTCCTTTGAGGGGACTTCCAGCAAACGCTTCCGCGTATCGCTGTCAATCTTTCCGGTCGGCTTTAGGTCTTTTTGGGTAGACTGGAAGGCGGCGATCGCTTTGCACGTTTGCGATCCGGCCGCGCCGTTCCCTGGCGGGTCGGCCTTGAAACCGAGATTACTTAAGCGCTGCTGAACGCCACTCATGCGGGTGACGGGATCAAGCCCTCCGAAGTTAAGCTGGAACTTTTCGCCTTGGAAAAGCAGCGCGCCGCTGCTGGCCTCCGCCAGGATGCGAGTCTCGATCAACCCGTTCTTGCCAGTCCTCTTTCTTATAGGATCCATCCCTTCAATCCGTAACTCGTAGGGGATGCCCTCCAAACCCTTGAATGTTTCGTCCCGCATTTCCAAGCGGAACATCCACACAGAGCTCTTCAGCTTGTACAGATGTCTCTTTTCTGTCACCGCTGATTCCTCTTTGAGGCGCTTGTCGGGGATGACAATTTCGTCACCCTCGTAGATCACATTCGGGTTGGGTCGCTTCTTTCGGAAGGCCTCGTTTTCCTGCGCCTGGT
>JBEKTA010000104.1:0-5786 GCA_049516515.1 Methanoregula sp.
TCGGTCGTGAGGAAGACTTCTAGGTCATGCTCCGCATCGTACCCTTCAACCGGTGCCGGGATATGGGCATAGCCGTTTGACCGGACTGTGGACATCTGTACCACCGTACCCCGGGAACGGGCCATGCCCCAGTGCTGGTTTCCGATCCTGCCGACCGAGACCGGGACAAACTCGTCAAAGCCGAGATCGGAACTCAAGGGGGTTGCAAGTTTTACGCTGACCGAATATTTCGGGATTGGTGCGAGTCCCCAGTGTTCGAGAAGCGGGACAGCAAATTCGCGAAGTACGGTCTGGGCGGCAAGCGGGTACCCCGGAAGCCCGATGACCGGTTTACCTTCGATCTTCCCGAGCATCATCGGTTTACCCGGCTTGACCGCGACACCGTGAAAGAGCAGTTCCCCGACTGCTCCGATGGCCCCTGCCGTAAAATCCCGTGTACCGGCCGAAGATCCCGCAGAAATAATGACAAGATCATTCTCCCATGCCGCTGTGCGGAGCGCTTCCTGTATGAGGTCAGGATCGTCGCGGACGATAGGCTGGCGGGTACAGTGTGCACCCATCGCTTCAAGAAGTACCTGCGCCATGACCGTGTTACTTTCCACGACCTGCCCGGGTGCCGGCCGTACTCCGAGAGGGACAAGTTCGCTTCCCGTAGGGATGATCCCGATGTGAGCCGTCTTAACATTCATGTCGACGACACCATAGGTTGCAAGGGCGCCGATATCAAAGGCCCGTACCTGGTGTCCGGTCGGGAGGACGAGTCGGCCTTCCCGTATATCTTCCCCGGCCGGGCGCACATGCTGCCACGGGGCTGCGGCTTTCCGGATCTGGAATTTATCCTCCGCCTCCCATGTGTCTTCGATCATGATCACGGCATCGAACTTTGGGGAAACAATATTCCCGGTATTGATCCGGACAAACTCCTGGAGGGTAACCGGGGTCTGGTCGGAAGCACCGATCGTATCCCGGCTTTTTACGGCTATCCCGTCCATGGCAGCAAGGTTGACTTCAGGAACGGAATATTGTGCATAGACCGGGGTGGCGATGACCCGGCCGAGCGATCGGGTAACGGGCACACACTCTGCCCGCCCCGGGGCGGTAAAAGAGCACCTGAGAATATGCAGGGCCTCATCAAAGGTAATGAGTGAGAGATACCGTTTTACCATGCTGCATCACCGGGATGTATTTTTGTCTGCCAACAGGGTGCGGGTGAAGTCATGGGTATCAGTCACAATGAAAACCGGAGATGTTCATTCCCCGACTGGTAGTCAGGTACCATATCCCGGTAATCATCAATAAATGATTCGATTATAGTATAGCAGCAGGGCTAAAAAAACAGCCACCTGATTTTCGAACGGGAAAATTTCTCAAATGAACTTAAAATACACAAATTATGGGAAGAGAAATCCGGATGTCTGATCCCTGACCAAGGCAATTTTCCGGCAGTGTCTCAAGCGCCCGTAACGCCAGAAGACACCGTGGGAAACTTATTCTCGCCCAAACAATGCAGGCCCGGAAATCACAGGTTTGTTCAATCGTTCCCGCCGTAACCGGTAACGGGGTAAACAGGGTATGGGTGTGGACAGGCCCCGTTGATACATCAGATTATTCTCCTGCAACCGGAGGAGGCTGCCGCATCAGCAACTGCCTGTGCCACAGCCTGTGTTACATCCTTGTTGAGGATACTGGGCAGGATATGCCTGCGGTGAGGCTTTTTGACACACCCGGCAATGGCATGGGCAGCGGCGATCTTCATCTCGTCAGAGATGCGGGTGGCACAGGCATCGAGCGCCCCCCGGAATATGCCCGGGAATGCGAGCACGTTGTTGATCTGGTTCGGGAAATCACTTCTTCCGGTCCCGACCACTGCGGCCCCCGCATCAGTTGCTGCGTCCGGCCAGATCTCCGGAACAGGATTTGCCATGGCAAATACAATGGGATCCCGGTTCATCGACCGGATCATGTCCTGCGTGATAATGCCCGGGGCCGAGACACCGACAACAACATCCGCACCCTCCATCGCATCGGCAAGCGAGCCGGTCCGGCCCGCGTGGTTGGTCTCCTCGCTTAAGATAAACTTGTACTTGTTCTGGTAGAGACCTTCGCGCTGACGGTGGATGATCCCCCTAGTATCGCAGACCGTGATCTCGTGGACCATCGTGCAGACGAGCGGGTCGTACCCGATGCATTTGAGGAGCCGGGTGATGGAATAACCTGCCGCCCCGGCGCCGCAGACCACGATGTTGAGATCTTCGTAGTTCCGCCCGGTGACCCGGCAGGCATTCAGGAGCGCCGCGAGCACGACCACCGCGGTGCCGTGCTGGTCGTCGTGCATGACCGGTATCCCGATATCCTGCAGGGCATCCTCGACTTCGAAACATTTCGGGGCCGCGATGTCTTCGAGATTGATCCCCCCGAAGACCGGTGCGATATTTCTGACCTGGTCGACAAAATCGGTTTCGTAATTCTCAAAACAGATGGGAAATGCATCGATGCCGGCGAATTCCTTGAAGAGGATTGCCTTTCCCTCCATCACCGGGATCGCCGCATACCCGCCGATATTCCCAAGACCAAGGACTGCCGACCCGTCGGTCACGATCGCAATGGTATTGGCCTTGAGGGTGTAGCGGTACGCCAGGTTTGGATCCTGCGCGATCCTGCGACACACTTCAGCCACGCCGGGAGTGTAGGCCCGGGAGAGATCATACCGGTTCCTGAACGGGACCTTGGAACGGATCTCCAGTTTCCCGCGATGTCGTGCGTGGAGTGCGAGAGACTCCCGGTAGATCTCATTGCTGCCGGCGGTGACCTGCATGTCCTCTCTCCTTGTACGAGATGAGCGCAGCGAAAGGTAATGAACCTTGCCCCGGGACAGGCTGCAGATTTCATAAATCCCGGATATTTGCGAGCAGACAATGGGTATCGGGGTCCATCGATTCTGCATTACCGATACCGGTGCCTGATCCAACACTGAACACCGGGAGGTTATTTCCTGAGCAGTTTCGTTGCGATCTCGGCAACGTACCGTCCCTGGTACCGGGCCCCGGCAAGTTCCAGTTCGCTCGGCCACCGCTTCCCGTCATTGCCGGCAATTGTTGAGGCACCGTAGGGGGAGCACCCCATGACCTCATCGGTACGGGTCTGCTCGGCAAACGCGTACGGCAGGCCGGCAATAATCATGCCGTGGTGAAGAAGCGTGGTGTGGACGCTTAGGATCGTTGATTCCTGTCCCCCGTGCTGGGTGCCCGAACTCGTAAAGACACTCCCCACTTTGCCGACGAGTGCCCCTGCTTTCCAGATGCCGCCCGTTGCATCGAAGAACTGGCGCATCTGGCCGCACATGTTCCCAAATCGTGTCGGGGTACCGAAGATAATTGCGTCAAATTCCGTCATTTCACGGGGAGTACAGACCGGTATTTTTGAAAATTCCTTCTGGAACTCCGCGGCCCCGGTTTTTTCAAGCACTTCTGCGGGTAATGTTTCAGGAACGCGCCTGAGCACAACTTCTGCACCGGGTACGCTGCGTGCACCCTCCGCTTCTGCTTCCGCCATGCGGTGGATATGGCCAAACTGTGAATAATACAGAATAAGCAGATTCATGACTTGTCTCCCTAAACTACGGTTGCACTCCCGGGATTAAAGAGTACGGATTGCGGAGAACAACTCTGCCCATACTCTGCGCACTGATACGAGGTACTGAGGGGATATCCACAAATGACGGCTGCCTGGACCTGTCATTCCCTTAAAGTTACATTTTAATACATCAATGAACAAAATTATACATTAAGGCGTAACCAATCCGCCTTTCCCGTCGGAACTGGCAGCACGCTTTGTGTGCTCTTCCGGATACCTTAATGCAGATTACTGGTGTGATACAATCATGAAGTCAAAAGATATTGCCATTGTCGGAATCCTTCTTGCTGTCGGTGCGATCCTGCGGTATTTCCTCGCGATGCTCCATACGCCGCTTACGCCCAACATGATCATTGCGTTCTACTGCCTTGCGATCATCCTGATCCAGCCGAAAGTCTACGAGGCTCTCGGTATCGGTATCGTTGCCGGCCTCTTATCGATGCTGATATCAAGTTCGATGTTTCCCCCGGCAAACCTCATCAGCGAACCGCTGGGCGCACTCGTCTGCTTCGGGCTCTATGCGCTCCTGAAATCCCGGACGAAACTTGCCGCGACAGCCACCACGTTTATTGCGACGCTGGTGAGTGGTTTTTCGTTTGCCGCGATCGCCATACTCTGCGTCGGCGCGACCATCCTTGCCAAGTATAATGGCAACCTCGGGAACTTTGTCATCGTCTTTGTCCCGATCGTGGTCATAACTGCGGTATTTAATGCAATTATTGTCCAGATCCTCTACATCCCCTCAAGCAGGGTGCTCGTTAGAGGACAGGAATGATCGAGCTCAAAGACGTCAGTTATACTTACCCCCATACGGTGCAAGAAGCGCTGCACCGTTTATCCCTCGTGCTGGACACGGGCCGCTGCATCATGGTGACCGGCCCCTCCGGTGCCGGGAAGACCACGCTCTGCCTTGCAGCGTGCGGCATCCTCTGCCATGAGTACGGCGGGAAGAAAGCGGGCCTTGTGACGATCAACGGCAGGAATGTTGAGGATTATACCGGGCTTTCCGAGATCGCAAAAAATATCGGGATCGTCTTTGACGATGCCGAAGCGCAGATGATCTTCACGACCGTTGAAGAGGAGATCCTCTCCGCACTCGAGTACCGGGGCCTTACTCCTGACGAGATCGAAAAGCGCCTCGCCTCGATCATGGAAGTTACGTACCTTACCCCGTTAAAGGACCGCTCCCCGCACAACCTCTCCGGTGGCCAGAAGCAGCGCGTCGCTCTTGCGGCGACACTTGCACTGGGAAATGATGTCCTGATCCTTGATGAGCCCACATCGGAGCTTGATGAACACGCGACACGGCGGATCGTCGAGATCTTATCCAGCCTCAAGCAGCAGGGGAAGACCATCCTCCTTGTCGAGCACAAGTACGCGCATTTCCGGGAAATTGTCGATACCATCATCGTGATGGAACACGGCACGATCTCGGCCGTCGGCGCACCGGAGGATGTACTCAGGGACGAACGGATCAGAAGGATTGTCATCCCGGATTTTGCCGGCATAAAAACCAGTGCACCCCATCCCACACCGGTTCCTTCAGATCATGCTGCTGCAACCCTGGCAATTGAGGTCAGGCACCTCTCGTTCTCATACGATGATGTCCCGGCCCTGCATGATGTCAGTATCAGGATAGAAGCCGGCGAATTTGTTGCCGTTGTCGGGGAGAATGGTTCCGGGAAGACGACGCTTGTCAAACAGTTTAACCGGCTGCTTACCCCGACTACCGGCGATGTCGAAATACTGGGCAAAAACACCCGGGACTGCACGATTGCTGACCTCGCCCGTGATGTCGGTCTTGTCTTCCAGAACCCGGATCACATGTTCTTTGCCGATACGGTACGAGACGAAATTGCATTCGGACTTGAAAATCTGGGGATAAAGAATGAAGATGCGGTGATCGATGCGGCACTGGATGAAGTCGGGCTTCTGCATACGAAAAACCTCTACCCCCGCTGGCTCTCACGGGGAGAACGTCAGAGGCTTGCCATCGCCTGTGTGGTCGCCATGCAGCCGGCGATCATCGTCCTTGACGAGCCAACGACCGGCCTCGACGGGGATGAGGCACGGCTTGTTATGGAGATCCTCAAAAAACTCCAGGTACAGGGGCATACGATCGTTGTCATCACCCATAACCGGGATATCGCACA
>JBEKTA010000105.1:0-5707 GCA_049516515.1 Methanoregula sp.
TTCCCGGTATGCCCCGTCGATCGTGATTGTTGCAGGAGTATCCCGGACGACAAACTGTATGCTTGAATCCTTTTCGAGATACCCGGATTTTCCTGTCTTGAGAACAAGATCCTTGTCCGGGAAACGGTACGGCGCAGTCACCACGATATACTGGGATTTGAGGACATCGCTGCTGCCATAGATGTTATTGGCCGTAAGCCAGACATCATAGATTCCTTCTTCGGGGAAGGTGATGAGGGGATTCTGGTCACTTGAAACTACTAACGGGGTGGGGCCATTGCCCATAAAGGACTGGTTGTACGTGACCTCCTGGATTGTCCAGCTCCATGCCGTCGGGAACCCAGTGGATTGATCGGTAAACCTGACTGTGAGAGGCGCCGTTCCTTTGAGCGGCCGGGCCGAGAAGTTGGCTACGACCCGGGGCGGGGTTACGATAACGGCATCCTGTTGTACAGCAGTATCCGTCTGGTCTGCATTTTTTGCCGTGAGAGTAACCGAGTATGTTCCCACAGAAACGTAGGTATGCGCGGGATTTTGTTCCTGTGACGTTGAGCCATCGCCGAAATCCCATAACCATGTATCAGGAGAGCCTGCCGATCGATCCATAAATGAGACATTAAACGGTGCGTTTCCCCGCAGGGGGGATGAGGGGTCAAACCCGGCAATCAACGCAGGCGAGATTGAGAAACGGTTCGCACTTCCCTCAAAATACCCGGGAAGGTTGACGAGGGTCAGATCGTTTGTGGCATCCGTCGTATCATCCGTCACCACGACATAGGAGTTCTCCGGCCCTGCCCGGATTTTGCTGCCGTTGATGAGGATCTGGCGGACCTCTCCCAGCGTCGGCACAATCGCGAATGTGAGATTGGCATGATAGTTCCGGACTCCCGGCACAAGGCAGTCCCCGAAACTGCCTTTCGCTGCCTGGTTTCCGTTCATAAAAAGGGTGGCAGCGGCAAAACTGCAGCTCATGATGTTCCCGTGGCGGAGCGTAACCGTCCCGGAGGTATCTGCATCAGCCCGGATCTTTACAAGGGAGCCGGCCGGGAGGGATGTTCTGACCCCGTTCACGGTGACCGAGGAGTTGCTGTCTGCGGATTCAAAGGCTAAAAACGAGCCTTTTTTTATGACTCCCTGGCGGATGGTATCAATAAGTACCGATGAGACAGTATCCTGCCGAGTGTCCAGCACGTCATACGCAGTTGTTGTGCTATGGGCCCCGTCTCCCCGGGTGACTGTAAGGGTGGCATTATAGATGCCCTGAAGGGTATACTCGTGAACCGGGTTCTGGACGGTCGATGTCGTGTTGTCGCCGAAATCCCATGACCATACAGCCGGTTCCCCCCGGCTCATGTCAAAGAACTGAACGGAAAGGGGATCGAACCGGTAGCCGGGTGAGGCAAGGCTGTCTGCGATAAGGGGTTGTGCAAGGGTCGTGGTGAGAGGCGCGTCTGCACCTGAGATGGACTGCACCGGTGCTGCGGAAACTTTTGGCACGAACATATGCGCAATATCGCCGGGGCCCGGTACAAGATGGAAATAAATCCCGAGCGCAAGAAGGAGAATCACGAGCCCGATGATGAGCGGGATCCGGATCTGCTTCCGCAAACGGGGAATCCGGATCTTTTTCTGTATGTGCGGGATTTTAATTTTCATGATCGTGCCTCAAAACCTGTGCATCCCGGGGGCACAATACCCATGATCCCTGCACTGTATTCCCTGGTGTGGCATTCAATTACCCCGTGTTCCTTCTGCGGCCCGGTAACACCCGGCATTTCTGCATTCAGTACGCAGCCAGTTAAAATATATCTTTTCAATTGAGTCTATAGAGATTTTCATGTAATGGTCCCTTCATCTGCCGGCACAATGCGTTCGTGATGGATCGGCAACCGTCTGGCGGGTTTGTCTCATAACCATGGATGTACACCGGAAGAGACATCGTTCATTTTCCAAGACGCCACCGGGTCGGGCTGATGCTGTTGAAGGAGACCTGCACATAGGTATCTTTGAGATCCGCCGCTACGGTATCGGGAACTTCATAGATCAGGTAGCCATCGATTGCGTTGCTGCTCCCGGGCGTGATGAAGAAACCCTGGCCGTTCCCTGTGCTGGCACTGGGGGGAGAGGCTGCGCTGTTTGCCGTATAATTTGTCACGACCGTGGTGTTCTGCCCGAAGATGTTATAGCCGGTCAAGAATGAGTAGTCCCGCTTTTGCTGACCGATCTCACGAATCCACTGGTAGGGCACACTTTGTGGATCGGTGCTATAATGCGTGATCTGACTCTGGCTGAGGGTCGACAAATCAAAAAACGGGTTATGCGTATAGGTCTGACCGTTATTCGTGACGATGAAATCATCTCCTGCAGGTACGATCGCGTCCATACGCCCGGTGTCCTCGATGCGGATAAAGACGATAAGGAACGTGTCGCCGGTCGATGATGGTGTCACCTCGGTAAACCGGTTCCAGTTGAAATCCCAGTAGAAATAGTGAGAAAGTTCGGTTACATCGTAGACCGTTGCCAGGCACGGGCGGCTGTCATCCCCGTACCAGTAGGATTCGCCTACATCGAGGTAGTACTTGACCGGGACGATCGGTGGCGTGATTCCGGCCACGGGTGCACCCTGTGCAACGGACTGCGTTGTTGCAACAATACCAGGCGCAGGTGTGGTCGGAACGGCTGTTGTCTCCTCGGAAGCCAGCAACGCCTCCAGTCGTGCGCTCCGGTTGGACGTGTCCGTGGTGTTGGTGCCTGACCCCGTTCTTGATAAGGGCAGGCTGTTACCCTGTATCATACCCTGTATTGTATTAAGGATACTGGACTGGCCGCCGCTTCCTGATGCAGGAAAGAGGCCGAACATACTGATTTCCCCGGAGGTGCCCAAAACCGGCGACCCGATTGGTGCGCCCGGTAAAAATATATGGGCGGAAAAAATGTATGCCCCGATGAGTACCAGGCAGATGCCCAGTGCAATGGCAGTAAACTCGGCACGGCGGTACCCGAGCTGTTTTTTCCGGCGCCGCAGAAGAAAGATGGAACTGTGCCGTATTAAGAAAAGGGCAAATGCCGTGCCGATGGCGCACAGGACGATGGCCATGATGGGGACCGTGAGAGAACCTGCCGGCCCCCCGTTCTGTCCAACGGGAGACAGGCTGGGCAAGAGGAGTGTGAGACCAATCAGGAGTGCGGCAAACAGCAAGAATGGGCTAAACGTTGAGATGAACGGGCGGATTGAACCTTTCAGACTGCCACGATTGCCCGGTTTTCCGGCGCTCGCGGCACCAGGGGCGTCAGTAGTATCATGAACCGTGGCCGTGTTTCCTGACATTTGCTTTCCGCCAGTCTTTTTTATAAGGACTTGTATTCCCTGACGGAACGCGTGGGACAGCCGGTTTATGCCGGCTTTTAGTGAAAAGGTTTTTTTCGGGGGTTTTGGGAGGGTTTCAGGATCTGGGGATGCTGTGACGAGAACAGTTGTATCAGATTCGTACGAGAAGTCCGAATGAGTTAATGGCTCTGTTGTCGGTATTTCGGAAAGACGGATATTCTCTGGCCCGTGAGATACAACTGGCGATGTCAGGAACGCCATCTCCTCATCGGTGCATGAGGTCGTACCTTTCGCTTTATTCTTGCGGAACGGATCCATTATGAATCCACATACGGATTGAGGGAAATTGCTTTTGCCTCCGTCAATACCTCCAATGGCACGGGAGCATACAATTTTTGCAATGACATTTACCAGAAGGACAAAGGTAATGAGTACAAAGGCGATGGCGTACGCATTGGACATCGGTATGATGTTGTTGTTCTCGTACGCATTGTAGACGGCATAGGGAAGACTTGCCGTGATGTCATTGAACGGGTGGATCTGGAGCCCGGAGAGGAATTTGCTGTTGTGGTCGATACCAAGAGCGGGGAGAAACTGGGAATACCCGGCTGTCAGCACAATAACCGATGACTCCTCTGCAGCACGGCCAAAGCCGAGGATAATGCTCGTCATGATCCCGTTTACCGCGGCAGGCAGGGTCACCATCTTTATAGTCTGCCATTTTGTTGCCCCAAGGGCATAACTGCCCTCTTCCAGATCCGGGCTTACGGTATCTATGGCACTTTCCACGGCCCGTTCGATGACGGGAATAACCAGGATCGCGAGGCAGATCACTCCTGCAATAAGGGAGAAGCCTCCGGTAACTCTCTGCAGGTAGATGACAAGAACAAGGAGGCCGAACATACCCACGACAATGGACGGTGTGCCCGACAGCACCTCAATCATAAACCTGATAGCATGCGTTACCCGGGACTCCCCGGCGTACCTTTTCAGGTAGATGGCAGTACCGATGGCGCAGGGTACTGCAAGGACCGTGGATAACAGGGAAAGGAGGATGGTCCCGACGATGGCGTTCGCGATCCCCCCGCCAAGGTGTGTACTGCTCTCCGGGGTGATAAGGAACTGGAGGGAGAGCGAGGGGAGGGCGCCGATGAAAATGTCGCCGATGATAAGAAAGAGCATCCCTACTGCAAAAAGGGTGCCCAGCGCACACAGGGCAATGGCAACATTTTCCTTAATATGGCGAATGCGCAGAGCCGTCATTTCATCTTTCTCCTGGCATAGTCACTGAGGGCATGGGCGGATGCAACGAACAGGATCTCGATGACGAACAGTACCGCTGCAATCCCAAGGAGAGCCGACTGGGGCAGGGGAATGCCCGCCCACCCGCCTGCATCATTGAGCAGTTTTGCGGTGAGCGGGTACACCGGGCTTAAGATGGTCGGCGGTATCTCAGCGGAGTTACCGGCAACCATGACAACCGCCATGGTCTCACCCATGGCCCGCATCATGGCAAGGATAATGGCGGTGATAATGCCCGACCATGCGGCGGGGATTACCACCCTCCTGACCGTCTCCCAGCGCGTTGCTCCCATGGCAAGTGAGGCTTCCCGGTAGTCCCGGGGGACCGCCTTCATGGCATCCTGGGAGAGAGCGACGATGGTCGGGAGCACCATGATGGTGAGGATGACTGCTGCAAGAAGGAGGTGTGCGCCACCGGCAGGATCCAGGTTCCGGAAGATCGGGATGAAGCCCAGGTTGTTCCCGATCCAGGGATCGATGGTGTCCATGAAGACATAGCGGAGGAAGAGAAACCCAAAGAGGCCGTAGACCACCGAGGGGATTCCCACGAGGAGCTCCACAAGCGGCCTCAGGATTTTTTCCACAGGGGCGGGGGCAAACTCTGTAAGGTAGATGGCAGTGAGAATGCCTAGAGGTACGGCCATGACCAGGGTTGCCATTGTCACCACGATCGTGCCGACAATGTAGAGGAAGATACCGTACTGGTTGGTATTGTAATTCCAGACAGTACCTAAGATAAAATTGGGTCCTTCCAGGAGAAAAACGGGGATTGCCTTCCAGAAGATGAACCCGAACATCAAAACAACGATAAGTCCGGTTACTATGGCAGAACAGAGGAAGACCAGCTGCGGGACGTCGGTGGTATCATGGGTCATCTGGCTCGTCCTTTCTTTTCCGCACGTAACCTAAAAAAAATTAAAAAAAGTTTAGAGTGTTGAACTCATTCGCCTTACACGAGTTCAGAGTTAGCGAAGTCGCCGGCTGCCTGGATGTCAAGACCGCCTGCGGGTGACTCGGCGAACTGGATGTAGTTCTTTGCGAGCGGGCTCGGGTCGCCGGGAAAACGCGACCTCAGCA
>JBEKTA010000106.1:0-6151 GCA_049516515.1 Methanoregula sp.
ATCAAAATGCTGATCGTCGAGATTATTTACTTCATTCCGGTCATCATTCTCTGGGTTATCGCAATGGTCGTCATGGGAGCCGGCAGACCCAGTGGATATGGTCAATATGGCGCCTATGGCGCATACAATGCTAATCCCACTGCTGCCATGACCGGTATGGCAGGAGCAGGCATACTCGGGCTTGTTATCCTCATTCTTGAGATCATCATCGGCGTTATCCTTCCCATTGCCCTGATCCGGTTTGCCCGGTCAGGCAGTTTCGGTGATGCCTTCAATTTCAATGCAATCCTTGGCCATATCGGCAAGATTGGCTGGGTCAGCTACATCATTGCCCTTATTATTGCCGGAGTGGTTGTAGGAGTCCCGGTATTTATTATCATGTTCATCATCGGTGCTATTGTGTCGGTTGCTCTCGGGCTCTCGGCCATAATGGTCTTACCTGTCATTATGGGAATAATCTACCTGATCATTGTACCCCTGATTTCGGTTTTTCTGTCACGGTACATCACTCTGGTCTATGATTCAGTGGCAGCATAATTCCCATTTTTCTTCAATCTGGCGCTGTTGCGTTTAGGGGGATAACCACTATTTCACGTGGTGGTCAGAGACTCATACCTTGTGGAGTCTTTATTCCAATATTCTCCACAAGTTTAGTTGCCTCACTCTATCAGGTCCGATTCACGGATGAGAGCGTGATCTGGCCTTAACTTATTTTTGGATGGGAGCCCTCCACAAAAACCTTCAAATATCTACCGGTTAAATGTCGTGTATGAACGCAAGATTGTATATTGGGGGCATTATCTTTCTGGTACTATTTCTTTTAGCTTCCGGCTGTTCCCAGCCATCTGCAGCACCAAGCGCAACACCAAGTGTAACACCCCCGTCTGCCGTCGCTGCCGCAACGACGGCCGCACTGTCAACACCCGGCCCGACCGATACCCTCCCGTCTTCCTATTTAGTCGACGTCAAAGTCAGCAGCAACGGCCAAGCCACCAATCCGCAAATCATCCTGACATTCAATGGCGGCAATGGGATGCCTACCATACCAGAAATTGATTTTCAGGTGACCAGAACAGATGGAGTGGTCGAAACCGGCAAACTGACCCAGCCACTTTCTATGGGAGATACAGTGAGCTTGGCGGGCACGACCGGCAACAATGACCGGGCTGAGGTATGGGTGGTCACCCCGCCCGGCGATCGGGTCAAAATTATAGATCAATACGTGCCGTTCCGGTCGTATTGATCGGAACTGGCATTTTTTTATCACAGGCAACCATAGATGATTTTCGTCCATAGTTCTCGTTTTCCTGCAAATCCCACTTCGCGTGGTTATAGACCTTTTAAATTGTGGATTAACTTGGCTCTGTAGAAAACCTCGCCTTCCATCAAACCGTGTGCCAATGATATTCAGTGCGCGTGTTAAGAACAACCCGGATTATCTCGTACCGGAAATGCAACGCAAGAGTTTATTGCAGTTATTTTTGAAAGATTACCACAAACGATGAGCATGAAAATGCCGGACAATTTGAGTGTAAAAGAGTGCGTGAGATGACCCGCTACCTGATCGATATCCGGCTGATGGGTTCGGTGAAGCACCAGATCAGCACGCTGAGTCATCAGCTGGCGGAAAAATTCAATCTCGGAAACAAGCTGGTGATCCCGCATATCACGCTCGCCGGGCCGTTTTCGACCGGTGATGAAGAAAAACTCCTGGAAGATTTCACCAGTATCTGTACAAACCAGAGCGGGATCCCGAAATATGAGGTGGGGGGTTACGGGTTTTTTAACGATACGAGGGTGGTGTATGTCACAGTTACTCCTGACGAGCCCTTGCGACAGTTCCGGTACCAGCTGGCCCGGGCAATCTCACCCTATTGCTCGTTACGGGACTATGATTTGGATTCTGCCGATGCATTCAGGTTCCACGCAACACTCGCCATGAAACTCGACTGGCTTACTTTCCAGAGAATAAAATGGTATTTCCGAAAGCAGGAACAGGTCACCTACCGGCACCACCCGATCCGGGCAACACTGCTCAAAAATTCCAGGATCCTGTGTGAATATGATTTTGTCCAGGAAAGGATGCTCTCCCGGTCACAGGCACGAAGCAGGGCGACACAAAAACGCGATTTTGATATCCTCAAAGTGTGGGAGGATGGAAATGGGGAAGAGAGGTGATATCGTCCGTTATATCCTCCGTCTTCCCTGATCCCTCCCTTCTCAACCCGTTTTTTTTAAGGCTTTTGTCAGCCGCTGATAAGCCTCCCGTGATCGCCTTCTGTAAAGGTGTATTTCAACCAGGTCAGGCTCCAGAGATCCTGCTTTAAGGCATTTGCCTGCATCTGCCAGCCGGAGGGATACGTGAGAACGGTCTTTGCGTTATAGGAACCGCAGGACTTGCCCTGCTCGTCAAAGTTCATGATATTCGAGCTGCTCAGCACCGTTCCTGAAGATGACGGCGTAAGGTCCGTATAAAACCCGTCCTTCATCGTGGAGAACGTGGCCGAGAATGTATCGCCGCCGTTCTTTGAGGACTGGATCACGGCAAAGTACCACAGGTTCCAGTAGCAGGGCACGCAGGTACCATCATCGCAGGTGGACGTGTAGGCATCGGCATTGCACGCCGAGGTATATACCGTGGAATAGTCCTCTTCAAGGACAATCGGGATGACGGTCGAATCATGGGGCGCGAGGGTCGGTACATATTTGCTCGTTGATTTGTACAGTCCGGTCGAGTCTTTTATGGTCATGGTGACAGGATCCGAGGCTATGTTATTGGGGTTGGTGACCCGCACGATCACGGTCGCCGGGTGCGCCTCGTAATACAGCGGATCGGGGATATAGAAACTGCCGCCGGCTGCAGATGCCGCGGCAGACCCGGTCTGCGATGCAAGGGAATCAGCAAGGCCTGAACCGACCTGTCCTGCATTGTTCTTGATATCGCTCTGCACGGAATCCGGCATACCATTATAGACGGTCTGTGCCGTATCCAGCACGCCACCGGCACCCAGTTCGTCGGCCGCGACCTTTGCCATATAATCGGCCCCCATGTTCTCAAGGTCAGCGACATTCGGGACGGTCGGGGGGATGCCAAGCGAACTTTCTGCAATCGACAGGCCGGTCCGCAGGACTGCCATGCATGCCGGCGAACTGTTGCAGTTGAACGCCCCGAAGGTAAGACCCTGGACGGCATATGCGGCAATCTCGACAACAACGTTCTGGATATCGTTCCATGCAGCAGACGCAGCATTGATCACCTGCCCCCAGGCCGAGAACAACCCTTTGATAATGTCCCAGACCGTGTCGTACCAGTGACTCGCCGCTGGATCAGCGTAGAAATGGTAGCCGGTTTCGTTTCCGCCGTACATAGAACAGAGCTGGGCGTTTGAAATGCCAAGCGACACGCTCTCGCCGGAGGTTTCCGCGCAATAGGGGGGCGGGGAGACCGTGACAAAGTGGGCACGCGCCACTAATTTCCCGTTCTGGTCGGTATGGATCCAGTCAGGGACAAACGATGTCATGTAGAAGGACTCGACCGTTGCCGACGGGGGTTTAACTACGACATCATTCTCGGTATTGGATGGCGGGTTCGGTGGGCAGGGTTCCGGCCGGACAACCGTCACGGTCACCGGCAGGGTTGGGATGCCGGCAGTGCCGTCACTGTGGATCGGCACGACCCGCACATAGTACGTCTGCGGCAGGCTGAGGATCGCATTCTCGGCAAAAGACGCGGCATGGGAAGTGGAGAACTCCGGGGTGGAGAGAAGCATGTTTGCATTGGGGTTCCCGAGATCAGATTCGGTAAATTCTCCGGCAGGGATCATCGTAAAACCGGCCGGGAACGGGAAGGACAGCGGGCCGGCATGTACATTTTTCGTGTAAATGCCAACCCCGATCAGGGGAATCCGGACCATGCCCATCGGTGTTCCCTCGCCCGGCACGGTCGGGTCAAGCTGTGCTATACCGGTATAGAACGGAGGATCGGACGGGTTATGGTTCCCGATTGGCGCAAAGTTCAGGCTGAAGTAGTGAAAGCCGTCACTGTCCACATGGATATCCTTTACCGGTCCGGAACTTACAAGGCCCGGGACATACTGGTTCTGCCAGAGCGATGCGTTGGAATCAAACGGGTACCGGGAGACCTGGTAGAATCCCGTCATGCCATTCTCGGCCGAAATCCAGCGGAAGTTCGTATTGTTGAAGAACTTGTCTGTCGTAGCAATGGGCACTGAGTCCTCGTCACCCCAGATGGGATCGAGAGCCATCTCGGCACCGCTCATCACGTGGGAACCCAGGAGGTAGACATTAAGGGAATCGACCTCGATATAGGATGTGGGCATGGTTGCAATGTTTGCTGCCTGCCATACACCGGTACTGGTAGTGCCAGGACCCGAAAGCTGGGCACTGTAATACGGGGACAGGGTCGTCAGCCGGGGACTTTTTGTGTGGTTGCCGACAGTAATAGTGATAGGAGTAATCATGACCGGGCGGGGAAACCCGAACGGTACTGAGACATTGCTGGTCGGTGAAACAGTTACCGGCGTTGTGGTCGTGGCTGTGACAACAGTAATTCCCGGACTGGTGGTAGTAACGGTCGTCACCGGTGCCGTGGTTGTAGCCGTGGCTGCAATAACTGATATCCCCGATGCAGTCGTGGTAGTTGTGGTCACCGGTACCAGCGTGTACGTCTGCTGGTTTAAGGTGCCTGAAGTGATCGTAAACGTTGTGGAATAATCCTGGTACCCGCCCAGTTGCAGGAGAAGCAAATGGGATCCCGTCGTAAGCGTCCGGATGGTATAAGGGGTGCTTCCTTGTACAGATCCATCAATGATAACGGTAGCTCCGGAGGGGATGCTCGTGATGGAAACTGCACCAATGGGGTTTGTCGTTGTCATCGTTACCGGGATGACAATGACCCGTACCGGCTGGAGTGTCGGGGTCGTTGTCGGGACAATAATGTCCATCGCAGCTGCCGGAAGGGTAACAAACAGCAGCGCGAAAATCAGACACAGGGCACAAAAACGCATATTATACCAAATATTCCATCCACCTGGTACTATATTAACGCTTTTTTTTAATTGTGGCCGAAGCGTTTAAGCAGGACCGGGTCAGTACAACAGGCCGGTGAAGGAAACCGGAACCCGGAGAAACGCACGTTAAAATATCGCGACACACCAACGGGATGTGGGGCTGAATATAATGATGATAAAAACCGATCAGGACAATGCAGTGCTGGACAGGATTATTGGCGAACGACGGAGCTGCCGAAAATTTACCCGGGAGATCCCGGCAGATGTTCAGGTTGAGAGTATACTCCACGCCGGTCTCCATGCACCTTTTGCCGCAGCGGCAATCGGGGACAGCAAGGATTATTTCCGGAGGTTTGTAGTCGTCCGGAATGGTTCAACAGCGATGAAGGAACTTTCCCCGCTCGTTTTTGAGGGCGTCCTCGCAACGGCCGGGGATCTCGAACAGGCAGCAGCAAAAAATGCACAGCTACGGGAACAAGCGGCCGGTGCCCACTGCATGGAGAACATGTGGTTAAAAGCAACGGCTCTCGGCCTCGGGTTCCAGATTGTTTCTGCCACGGCACAGATGGCGGATAACCCCGGGTTCTGCCGGGCCCTCGGTCTTGAATCCGGGAAATGGGCACTCATGGGGTGTGCCGTGGGATACCCGGCAGAGAAGTTGTCTCCTTCAATCAGGCCATCAGTCATGGAAGTTACCACGTGGCTTTGAGTGAGACGGGCGGGCGTCAGGAATCGAACGCGGGTGTGTGTTCTGGCAGCACACACACTATTCCCGGAAATTTTCCCAAACTCAAAGTACCTGTTTGAACCGGAGATACCGTAACCTTCTTTGAAAAATTCCAAAAATAGATAAAAACAATAAAATGAGACCCCGAAGATTATTTCTTCTTGGGGGCTGCCTTCTTTACGGCGGGTTTTTTTGCTGGAGCCTTCTTTGCGGCTGGTTTTTTCGCCCGGGCTCTGCCGCGCACCGCGCGGGTCTTTTCGGCCAGCGCGGCCTTTAGCTCCGCGTCGAACTCCTCGGGCGTCAGCGGGCGCGCCGACTTGCGCAGCCGTTCGATGTCATAAAATGCGCGGCGCTCGGCGAGAAAGACGTGCACCACAAAGTCCACGTAGTCGAG
>JBEKTA010000107.1:0-5455 GCA_049516515.1 Methanoregula sp.
ACGCACGGGAAGATGACCGGCCTTGTCACCTTTATCGCGGGCACGAGCGTTTTTGTCAGGCTCGAATTCGAGACCAAGGACGCGATGGGCATGAACATGGTCACCATCGCAAGTGCGAAGATCGCTGACGAGATCGCGAAGAACACCGGTGCCCGGCTGATCGCGCTCTCTGGCAACATGTGCACCGACAAGAAACCCGCGGCGATCAACGGCATCATGGGCCGGGGCCGCAGCGTGGTCGCTGGCGTCGCGCTCTCCCACGAGTTGATCGAGAAAGTTTTCAAGACCGATGCAAAGACGATGGTCGAGGTCAACTATAGGAAAAACCTCATCGGTTCGGCCCGCGCCGGGTCCATGGGGTTCAACGCCCACGCGGCCAATGTCGTCGCCGCGATGTTCATCGCCTGCGGCCAGGACGCCGCACACGCTATTGACGGCAGTACCTGCATGACCACGATCGATGCGACCGAAACCGGTGTGTATGTTGCGGTCACGCTCCCCTCGCTCCCGGTCGGCACTGTCGGCGGCGGAACGGGTGTCGACACCCAGAACGAGTGCCTGAGAATCCTCGGTGTCGCCGGCGGCGGGACGCCCCCGGGCGCAAACGCTAAGAAGCTTGCCGAGATCATCGGGGCCGGCGTGCTCGCCGGGGAGCTCTCGCTCATCGGTGCACTGGCCGCCCAGCACCTCGCCCGAGCCCACCAGGAACTGGGCCGGGGACAGAAGCAGTGAGAGGGAACCAATTTCAAAGAGATAGGCATGGACATACACGTTCTCGCCCGAATAAAAAATCAATATAGGTAAAAGAGGACTCCCCGCATCAGGGCCCCTCCGGGGCAAGGGACTTTTTTCAGGAGTTTTTTAGTTGCCAATCATCGGGTTGTGGTATCCGCGATCGCGATGACAGGTACTACGACACTATCGCATCATGGGGGTGCCTCTAGCGTGCGGGGGCGGAGGCATAAAATGCCGTAGCCCTAAAAGAGTGCCCAAGGTAAAAACAATGGTTTTTACAAAACTCACGGTATCTTATTAAAAAATCGGTGTAGGACCAGTCCCGTCAGAACCGGAACCACTTCATCATCACGAGCGCGTCCTCGCCGTTTTTATAGTAGCCGCCGACCTGGAAGACGTTCTCATACCCGAGGCGCCGGTAGAATCTCTGGGCCGGTCCATTTGACTCCCTGACTTCGAGCTGGGAACCGGTCGCAAGTTCGAGCGCGAACTGGTGCTCGAGCCGGAGCACGAGCTGCCGGCCGATTCCCTGCCGCTGGAACCGGGAACTGACCGCAAAATTGCAGATATGGCCGTAGATGTTCTCTCCCGTGTCCTCGAGCGCCCCGACAATAAATCCCGCGACCTGCCCGTCGCTCACCGCTACAAAAAAAGTGGTCGGGTAATAGGAGAGAGCCTCGGCAAACGTCACCTTATCCCACGCATCGACAAACGCTTCGAGTTCGAGCGCGTAGATCGCGTCAACATCCGCAGGCCCTGCCCGCCGTATGGTGGGTAAAGCCTTCGGGGGGATGACATCATTGGATCGAATCATGGAAACGGGTCCTTGGTGCTGTGCAGTATCTCCTGTTGCTCCCCGCGTACAATAAGGGTTGCGCCGCGACCGGCCCGCACAGGTTTCGGGCTTTTACCGGGGGTATCTTTGATTATATATGTGACCGCGCCCTAATTTATGTGAGATAGAACGCCCTTTTCTTGGGCCTTGGTTGGTATCATGGTAACGATCTATCGTTTTGCTGCGGTGCGCCCCACACCTGCCGACGCCCAGTCCATTGCGGCAGTGCCGTACGACGTGGTGACCGCTGACGAGGCACGGGCGATCATCAAAGAGAACCCGGACAGTTTTCTGACCGTAAGCCGGTCCGATGCGGAACTCCCGGATCTTCCCCCGCACGATGACCGGGTCTATAAGCGGGCCCGGGACAATTTTGCCGCTCTTAAAAAAAGTGGTCGCATAAAGCAGGACGCTGCACCGGGGATGTACGTGTACCGGGTACAACAGGACGGCGAGACCTTTACCGGGCTCTGCTGCTGCCTCGATATCGACGATTACCGGAACAACAATATCCGGCGCCACGAACAGACCCGGTACGACAAAGAGGAAGACCGGACCCGGCATATCGATGCGGTCAAGGCCCACGATGGCCCGGTGGTGCTCCTGTACCAGGATGAGAACGCCATCTTCTCATTTATCGAATCGCTGATCGGCCCGGTACCGGATGCGGAGGTGCATACGCCGCAGGGAGTCACCCACCAGATTTATGCAATCACCGACCCTCAGGCGCTTTCTGAACTCGAACACCGGTTCAGGCAGGTGCCGGACCTGTACATTGCAGACGGGCACCACCGGGCAAAAGCAGCCGTCAACCTCGCCGAAAGGCGCCGGGCCGCAGGAGTTCCTGCGGACGGCGAGATCGGCAGGTTCATGGGCGTGATGTTTGCCCACAACCGAGTCCGGATCCACGGGTACAGCCGCCTGATCGCGGATCTTGGCAGGTATACACCGGAGACTTTCATGCGCGAGCTCAGGAAATATTATGCCGTCAGGCCCTGCGGCAAAGTGGACGGGAGCGGCTACAATATCCGGCCGAAAATCCACGAGCCGGAAAAATACCATATCATGCACATGTACCTCGAAAAGACATGGTACGAATGCAGCCGTCCCATCGATCCTTCGGCCGGGCCCATCGAGGCACTGGATGTGGCGGTGCTCCAGAAACAGGTGCTGAGCGGAATGCTCGGCATAACCGATCCCCGGGGCGATGCCCGGCTCCAGTACCTTGGCGGGGCCCGGCCTATCTCGGATCTCGAAAAACTCGTGGACGCCGGAACATACCGGCTCGCTTTTGCGATGCAGCCGGTCCGGGTCGGGACCGTGCTCTCGATTGCCGATGCGGGCGGGATCATGCCGCCCAAGTCCACGTGGTTTGAACCGAAGCTCTTAAGCGGGCTTGTCATCCACTCCTTTGCGTGAAAAGGGCGGGATTAAAACCTGTACCTTTATTGTTTTTCCCGGCGAGGGATTATGATATGATCACCCTCGCACTTCCAAAAGGCAGCCTTGAGGCGCAGACGCTCCAGCTTTTTAAGGAGGCCGACCTCGAAGTCAGGCGCACGGACCGCGACTACAACCCCCGCATCGATGATCCCCGCATCGGCAAGATCAAGATCCTGCGCCCGCAGGAGATCCCCACGTACGTGGATAAAGGCTATTTTGACCTCGGCATCTCCGGCCTTGACTGGGTCCGCGAGACCGGTGCGGACGTGGTCGAGGTGGCAGCTCTCACGTACAGCAAGACCGGGGAGGGAAACGTAAAGATCGTGATCGCCGTCCACCGCGACGAACCCATTGATGCGGCCGCACAGATCCGTCCCGACAGCCGCGTGACCACGGAATATCCCGAGCTCACAAAGAAATTTTTTGCGGATCTCAATATCCCTGTCCAGCTCTTCCACTCGTTCGGCGCATCGGAGGCAAAGGTGCCCGACCTCATGGACGTAGTCGTGGACCTGACCGAGACAGGGACAACGCTCAGGAAAAACGGCCTCAAGATCATCGGGCAGATCATGGAGTCGCACACGGTTATCATCGCGAACAGGGCGGCTTGGGCAGACCCGGAAAAGCGGCGCGAGATTGAAGAGATAAGAACCCTGCTCTTTGGCGTGCTTGAAGCCCGGCACAAGGTCCTCCTCACGATGAACGTGCCGACCGCTTCACTGGAGAAGATCGTATCAGCGCTCCCGGCGATGAAAAAGCCTACCGTCAGCCGGCTCCACGGCATCGATTACTACAGCGTCCAGACCGTGGTGCAGAAAAGTGCGGTCAACAAGCTGATCCCGAAACTCAAACGGTGCGGCGCGGAGGATATCCTAGAGATACCGATTGCAAAGATTGTGGCGTGAACGAACCGTCCTTTTATCTAGGATTTTCTTTTTTTTGCTCCTGTAAGAAAACCTGCCGGACCCGGGAGAGGGATTACGAGAGCCGACACGTGGGACGAGACAGCAATACCACAATAGTTTAACATAAAAGATTGTCGTACCCGCACACATATCCCGGACCCCCACGGATAATTCAGCCCGGGATATTAAAACAAAATTTATATCCCTTTACCAGTCTATAGGCCTTTAATGAAAATGATGCGCTGCCCGGGCCTGTCGTGTATGGCAGTTGCTCTGGTTGTAATACTCTGCTTTTGTGCGGCATGTGTCTCTGGCCCATCTGTAAAGAACCAGTCGGTTGTAAACAACACGTCGGCAGTAGATGTGGGAATAGTACCGATCGTTAGTACCAGCACCAGCGCGCCTGCATCCTATTCGCTTGAAGATGCGGTATCTGCTGTTACCGGGGACAACCCAAATCAGGTAAATGGAAGTTCAGAGGGACTCTCGTTCTATTACATCCAGGGTGCAAATGTGGATGCATCCGGAAAAGCTGAACGCTGGACTTTCGGGGCCCGCAACGGAAATTCCACCGCTATGCTGATCTACGATCAGACGGGTGTTGCCAGGGTCGCCTGGCAGGGTGGGTTGCCGGAGCAGGAGATCGATACGGCAGGTATCGTGTCACCAGCAGACATAATCAGGATTGCATATCCCGACAATCAAACTATTACAGGAAATCTCGGAATTCAGATTGAGAACGGGAAATATACCATAACGGCACCATCGGGTTCGCATCCCATGGCGTACATAATCAATGCAACAACGGGAGTGCTGATTGCGACCCATGACTGATGATGCCGGAAACCTCTCGATCGATTTTCTGGCAGGTTTTACCATCTTCATGGTTGCATTCATCTATGTAGCGACGCTGATACCGGGCCTTTTTATTGGTCTCCAGAGCCGGTCTATCGATTATGATGCGGTTGCCTACCGGACCGGTGTTATTCTGGCAGAAGATCCCGGGCAGGCCATCGACCCGGTCACCGGCTCCGCCACCCCCTCATGGGAGGCCCCCCTCATCGATCCGAGCGGGATACTCAGGTTCGGACTTGCCCTGTCAAAAGATACCCCCAACATCCTTTCGACGGCAAAAATAAACAGTTTTTTCTGTAGCACCGAATTTGTGTACCCTGGCGATTACCAGTCCCGGGCGGTTTTCGGGGACTACCCGTACCAGTTCAATATCTCATTGCAGATGGCAGGGGACAATTATACGCGCTCAATTGGGGATATCCTCCCGGAAGGGTACGGGTACAGCCGGCGGGTCGTTAAGATAAAAGAGACCAGTAATGCCACCATAGGTATCGCACAGATTCAGCGATTTTACTGGTCAAACGAGACAAACCTGACCACCGCACCGGAAACGCATCTCTTTTCAATCTCCACTTCATCAAGGTTTATCTGGTAATGTCCTATCTCATTCCTCTCAGGTACCCAGAAATCAAGTGCTGCAAAAAACTTTTTATCGAACTGTTCATTCATCTCCGGCAGAAAC
>JBEKTA010000108.1:0-5444 GCA_049516515.1 Methanoregula sp.
ATTGCAGGCGGCATGCTGATCCCGGGAAACATCCCCAACATCATCGCGGCTGGGAAGATGGGGATCACCAGTAAAGAATGGGCAAAGATCGGGATCCCGCTCGGCCTTGTCCTGATGGTGGCATTCTTCTGCATTCTCTTTATTCCCGCGTGGCTTGGGATGGCCTGATCTTTAAGGAAGGGACCGGGCAATCCCCTGTGGGGCCACAGCCGATGACAAAACACATGAACTGTCGCACGCTAATATGGACAATAGCCGTGTTCCCATGACTCCCGATATCCCGAAAGATGGTAACGAGGGTATTGCATTACTGATCAGCCAGCTTGACGACCCTGCGATCGATAACCGCCATCATGCGGTTCTCGCGCTCTCCGAGGCCGGAGAAGTGGCAGTACAGCCCCTGATCCTCGCTCTTGCCGCTGCAGGAAACGATGACAGCCGCTGGTACCGTGCGATCGCTCTCACAAAAACGGGTGTACCCGCGATCGTGCCCCTCATAGCGGCGATGAAAGAGACCCCCGACCGTGAGTTCCGGCGCTATGCTGCGGCAGCTCTCGGCGAAATGGGGGAACCTGCGGTGGAACCTCTTATTTCCGCAATGGCAAGCGAGGACAAGGAACTGCGGGGCTTTCTGTCCCGGGCGCTCTGCCGGATCGGAAAACCTGCGGTGGCCCCGCTCACCCGGCGCCTCTCCGATGCAGACGATATCCTCCGCTCGTGCGCCACGCTCACGCTCTGGCAGATGGGCGAGACCGGCCTGCCGTCAATGATTGAGGAGATCAGGGACAAAAAATAACCCTGATCACTCTCCCCCGGATACCATTTTTCTGACGGCCGGGCTACAGCATACCACAGTATAAATTTTGCCGCTGCCAATCTACCACTATGCTCATACTCTCCCCTGAGATGGAAGCGTACGGGAAAACCCTTATGGACGGGCTTTCCCAGGCGATTGCCATCGCATCGGAGGCGCGTTCCCGCGGGATTGACCCCAGCATGGCAGTTGAGATCCCGATCGCAAGCGATCTCGCAGACCGTGTCGAAGTGCTTGTCGGGATCAAAGGGGTGGCGGCCCGGATCCGGGAACTCGAATCGCAGATGTCCCGTGAGGAAGTGGCGCTCCGGATCGGCGACGATTTTGTCGCAAAGATGTTCGGTGAGAAGAACAACGACGAAATCCTCGACCATTCCATACGGACGGCGATGGCACTTCTCACAGAGGGTGTCGTTTCGGCGCCGACCGAAGGGATCGCGAAAGTGGGGATCGGAAAGAACGATGACGGGACCTCGTACCTGCTCATCTACTACGCCGGGCCGATCCGGAGTGCCGGTGGCACGGCACAGGCGCTTTCGGTACTTGTCGGGGATTACGTGCGGGCAAAACTCGGGATCGGCCGCTACCATCCCCGGCAGGACGAGGTCGAGCGGTACATCGAGGAGATCCGCCAGTACAATACCATCATGAATCTCCAGTACCTGCCAAGCGAGGCGGAGATCCGGCTGATCGTGGAGAATTGCCCGGTCTGTATCGATGGTGAGGCGACGGAAAAAGAGGAGGTCTCGGGGCACCGGAACCTCCCGCGGGTGGAGACAAACGCCGTACGGGGTGGGATGGCGCTTGTCCTTGCCGAAGGTATCGCGGGAAAAGCCCGCAAGCTCAAGAGCAAGGTCGAGAAGATGAACATGCCCGGCTGGGACTGGCTGGACAAGCTCATTGCCGGCGCGGCAAAACCGGGGGCAGAAGATCATGCCCCGGGCATCAAGCCGCTGGACAAGTACCTCCGGGATCTCATCGGGGGCCGGCCGGTCTTTTCCTACCCGATGCGAAAAGGAGGATTCAGGCTCCGGTACGGCCGTTCCCGCAATACCGGTTTTGCGGCGGCCGGGTTCAACCCGGCAACGCTGTACATGCTGGGCGGTTTTCTTGCGGTCGGCACCCAGATGAAACTGGAACGCCCGGGCAAGGCCTGCGGCGTTGTCCCTGTCGATACCATTGAAGGACCAACCGTGCGGCTGATCGGCGGCGAAGTTCTCAGGGTTGACGATGAAAAGACTGCGTTGACCCTGACAAACAAAGTCGAGAGAATCATCGATGTCGGGGAGATCCTGATCGCGTACGGGGATTTCTTGGAAAACAACCACCCGCTGGTTCCTGCCGGCTACTGCGAGGAATGGTGGCTGCTTGAACAGAAGCCGGGGACAAAACCGCCGCAGGACGAAACTGAAGCGCTCGCGCTTGCGAGGGCCGGGGGATACCTGTTCCCAGAGTACACCTGGTACTGGGATGATATCAGCGTCGACCAGATCCGGCACCTGGCTGATGCGGTTTCGAACACCGGGAAGATCGAAGAGGATACGCTTGTCCTTCCCCTCGATCCGAAAATAAAAGAGCCGTTAGAGATCCTGCTTCTCCCCCACAAAGTGAGCGGGGGGGACATACGGATCCGGATATACCGGGCATTTGTCACCTGCCTCGGCCTTGACGAGCACTTGAAAAAGTGTGAGACGTGGAACACGGTACCTGCCGGTGCCGATCAGCTTGCGCTCGTCATGCACGTGAGTGGTCTTAAACTCCGGTCCCGGTCCGGGATCCGGATCGGGGGGCGGATGGGTCGGCCCGGCAAGTCCAAGCCGCGAAAGATGAGCCCGCCGCCGCACGCGCTCTTCCCGCTCGGGGAATCCGGGGGTGCCCGGCGCTCGTTCCAGGAAGCATCGATCCATACCGAGGAATCCGATGCCGGCGCGACCGAGATCGATTTCCAGAAAGAAGGCGGCATGATCGAGATTGAAGTCGGCCGCCGGCGCTGTCCCGATTGCGGTGAGATCACGTACCTGAACCGGTGCCAGAAGTGCAAAGCTCATACGACACCGGTCTACACCTGCCCGAAGTGCGGGCATGAGATGGCGACGCAACGCTGCCCGAACTGCGATGTCCCGACCAAATGCAGCCAGCGGATTGCCTTAAACGTGAAGGAGGAATACGCGCAGGCGATGGGGCGCCTCGGGATAAAAAAAGACAGTATTGCGCTCGTGAAAGGTGTAAAGGGTGTGATCTCCCAGGAAAGAACAGTTGAGGCAATGGAAAAAGGCATTCTCCGGGCGGTGCAGGACATCTACGTCTTTAAAGACGGCACGACTCGGTTCGACATGATCGATCTCCCGCTCACGCATATCCGGCCGGACGAGGTGAAAGTGTCGGTCGAAAAACTTCGGTCACTCGGGTACCTAAAGGACATCAATGGCTACGATCTCCAGAACGGGACGCAGGTCATCGAGATGCACCCGCAGGACCTCCTCCTCGCCGACTCGTGTGCGGACTATATGATAAAGGTCGCACAGTTCATCGACGACGAACTCACAAAACTCTACGGCCTTCCTGCATTCTACAACATAAAGACCCGGGACGATCTTGTCGGCCACCTTATGATCGGCCTTGCCCCGCATACGAGCGCCGGGGTGCTCGCCCGGGTCATCGGGTTTACCCGGGCAAATGTCGGGTATGCCCACCCGTTCTTCCACGCGGCAAAACGCCGGAACTGTTTCTACGGCGACATCGAGATCGAGGTCAATGACGGGAAGACATGGTCACGCACACCCATCCGGAAATTCGTGCTGGAAAACTTCGATATCAGCCAGCCCGGGCTCGACCGGCTGGGCACCTACTATTCCGATCCGGTGCACATGTATTATACCCGTACCGTGGATACTTCGGGCGTGATGCACCTGCGCAAGATCACGTCGGTCTCCATCCACCGGGCGCCGGCAAACCTTATCCGGTTTACCACATCCCGCAACCGGCAGCTGACGGTCACCATGGATCACGCGATGCTGGTCTGGGATGTTGAGTATCTTAAAAAGATCAAGGCACTGGAGGTGAAGGCCGGGGACGCCGTGCCGGTCTACGAAGGCGGGGCGGTGATCACCGACCGGATCGCGAACGTGGAAACCGTCGCCTCTCTTGAGGACCGGGTCTACTGCCTGACGGTAGCAGACGATCACACCCTCGTTGCAAACGGCATCTTTACCGGGCAGTGCGATGGCGATGAGGATTGTGTCATGCTTCTCATGGACGGGCTGTTGAATTTCTCGCGATCGTTTTTGCCCCAGAACCGGGGCGGGACGATGGATGCTCCATTAGTGCTTACAAGCCGGATCGATCCGGCAGAGATCGATAAGGAGGCCCTGAATGTGGATGTCGGGAAGGGCTACCCGCTCGAACTCTACGAAGCCGGCCTCGCCTATGCAAAAGCAAAGGATGTCGAGCCGCTGATCGACCGGGTCGAGCGGAGGATCGGGACCCCCCGACAACTGGAGGGTTTCTTCTTCACGCACGACACCTCGGACATTTCATCAGGGCCACTCGAGTCCACCTACACGCAGCTCAAGTCCATGGCCGAGAAACTTGAGGCAGAACTCGATCTGGCCGAGAAGATCCGGGCGGTCGATGCGGACGATGTGGCCGAACGGGTGTTGAACACACATTTCATCCGAGACCTGATGGGCAACCTCTCCGCGTTCTCCAAGCAGAAGTTCCGGTGCACCAAGTGTAATACGAGTTACCGCCGGATGCCGCTTGCCGGCAAATGCACGAAGTTCAAGGGCAAGGGGATCTGCAACGGCAATATCATCCCGACCGTGCACGAAGGGTCGGTCAAAAAATACCTTGAAGTGTCCCGTGCGATGGTGAAAAAATACAAGGTGTCGGAGTATTGCCGTCAGAGGGTCGAAGTGCTTGACCTTGCCATTGAGTCCACGTTTGGCGAGGAGAAGCAGGAACAGCTGGGCCTTGCGGATTTCATGTGATCTCCCGATCAGTTACCTTATTTATTCCCGTCGCCAACATAATCCAACACAGACGCGAGGGTATCCAAGCTTGGCCAACGGAGGCAGACTCAAGATCTGTTCTTGAAGAAGTTCGCGGGTTCAAATCCCTCCCCTCGCATTCCGGCTGACGCAGGTGAAGTTTTTCCTCCTTTTTGATGGTCTTTCTGGCTGAGGCTTCGTCCCGCTCCTGCAGTTAAGGGTATGCCCCCGTTTGGTATGCGGAGAACTCCCGCAGTGTATTTTGTGGAGCCATGGAATTATTGTATAATCGGTTGTGTTAAAATATTCTCCAGAGGATAGCGAAAAACGCGATTTAAATTTTATCTTAAATGAGCGAATTGATCCCATGAAGACATTGTGGAATTACTTTCTACGTCAGCAATTTACAACCGTGGCGGAATTGGGAGACACGTCCAGCGGGATCAACAATGAGATTGACAGGAAAACATTCCGCCAAAGTGTATCAGATCTGTATCAAAAGATGAAGATAATGTTCGATGTCAGTTATTCAGCAGGATCCGGGAGTACCTCTCACTGGTGAAGAAGAATGATTGTCAGGCCCCTGCTTCACTTGTTGGTCCTTTCAATGAAATCCGTTCTTCCCGCGATTCAGATCATCG
>JBEKTA010000109.1:0-5417 GCA_049516515.1 Methanoregula sp.
TAGTCAAGAAATATAACCCTAAAATAATCTACGCATCCGGCTCGGGATTTGGGCAATATGGACCTTATGCCCATAAGCCAGCCTTCGACATTATCGTTCAAGCTATGGGGGGTATTTTAAGTTATACCGGAGAAAGACCGGTTCCGGCTGGTCTCAATCGCCCATATTTCTGATCCGCGCTGGCGGCAGTACCTCAATTCCTGCCGGAAACCCGATGACTGGGCGGCGCTGGTGCGCGAAGAGACTCCCTCACGACAGGTCTCCCGGATCGCCACATCCCGGTACCGCATGGCTCCCCGGAAAACCGTGATCCCAACCTCCCAGCCGGTTCTGATCCACAGGCCGGAAAAACCTGCACGGCCGGTCGAAGGTGTCCCGGTTCTGTTTTCCACCCTTAAGGATGGGAGCCTTGCCGTCACCGGTACCGCAAGAACCCTCTACTTCCGGCCCGTTTCCTTCAGGTTCTTACGAGGAGTCAGGCACGATCTCTTCACCCGTTCAGAGCGCATCGTGCAGCAGGCTCTCGAATCCCCGGTATTTGCAGAGGTAAAACCGCTTTTTGTAAAGGAGTACCTGCAGTACCTCCCGCTCCGGCTCGGCCCGGTAACGGAAGAACTCGGTAAGAAAAACAATCCCCTGTACCGGCAGCTCCTGAACCGGTACGGCGACGAGGATTTTGGCTCGTTTGCCATCCAGGACGAAGAGTGCGCACATAAAAAAGGAGTCCTGATTGTGTACGTGCAGGGAAAACTCTGCCATGTGGCCGGCTGCCACACGGCCTTTGCGGATCTGGTTGACCGATCCCTTGGAAGCATCACGACCGACCAGTGCTACCGCGATGGGGATGAAACCGCGTGCCGGATCAACAGCATTGTCACTGCGTTCCGGGACGTGCCGGTCATCTGGATCCACGAACTATCGGACGACAACGCGATCGATGCCGCCGTATCAGACCTGCAGAACCGTTACCTGCAGGTTCCGGCAGCGCCATAATGATACGAAACAACTTAAGAGAGAAAAATCAAAGCGAGGATCAGAGAATTTTTCATATCCTATGCAAACATTATAATTACCTACTCCGGTTACGGGACAAGGGAGACATCTAGATGAAAAAGTGTCCGCACTGCGGGATGAATATCCGGGATAATGTCGAGGTCTGCGGGTACTGCGGAGGCGAAATATCGCAACAGCCAGCGAAATTTCCAGGCAGCAGAGGCGCACAGGCTCCACAGCGGAACGCCCCGCCCCGGCCAGCACCGAAAATGGCGGAAGCACCTCATGATGACGAACCGGAAAGCGAAGAGGGCGACGAGGAGGAGGGCGGGCTCTCTGCCATTCTCCAGCCGGGAGAAAAGGTGCTGATAGGTTCCCTCAATGTCTCGGTAAAAAAGTTTTTTTTCCATGCATACCTGACAAACAAGCGTATTTTTTTAATTGATACGCAGGAAAAGAAACTCAAAGTAACCGCAAAGGATGTCCCGCGCGACACGATAGCCGACAGCACCGTGGAATCTTCGGAGAATTCCGATCCCGTGCTGGTGCTCTCCGTAAAATCTGCAGTCGATGATGATATTAAGACCATGAAACTGGTCTTTACCCAGAACGGCACCGACCGCACCGGCGAGGTCGACGACTGGATCTCGCTGCTTCACCAGGAACCGGACGCAAAAAAACAGCGCCGGGCAGTACCGTCGCAAACAGAGCCGGAGCTCCGGCAGGAGGATGAGCCCGAAGAAGAGCCGGAGGAAGAAACCCCGGCACGGCCGTTAAAGACCCCTGTCCGCTACGAGGAACTGCATCCCACCCGTAAACCTCTCAAGGAACACGAACGCCAGCCCCCGGTAAAACGGCTGATTCCCCTTGCCCGCGAACCGGAGCCCGAACCGGAACCCGAACATGAGGTCCAGCTCCAGAGACGGATGCAGGTACGGACGCTCGAAGAGCCACAGCAAAGGAGGGTCCCGGTAACCCACAATATTCCAGCCCCGGTTAGAAGCGACTCACAGATCGTCAGGAAACCGGAAGTTCATACCGCAGTGCGAACGGCGATGAAAAACCCCATTCAGCCTGTGCGCCAGACAAGCGTTTACCCGACACGGAGCGTAACTTCCGAGCCGGTACGCCGTCCTGTGCCGGAACACGAACCCGCACGGGAGATCGTCCCGGATAAGTACCCTTCCATCCACAGGGTGGCAGTACCGGAAGAGCCTGCCGACAATCCGCAGTTCTGTCATAACTGCGGAAAGAAACTCCCGGGTGAGGCAAACTTCTGCCCGGGGTGTGGGACACGGCTCGGGCGCTCAAAAACGGATCCATCGGCGCGTTTTTCAAAAACCATTCCCCGCCCGGTCCCTGCGGCTGCTGCCACCACCCCCCAGCCCCACCAGCACAAGGTTCCGCGGATCGAAGAGGTCCGCGACGATGATGAAGAGGACCTGACACCCAAACGGCCCCTGGTAAAAAAGACTCCGAAGGGCAGTGACATGACCATCCTGCAGAAATTCCTGCGGCGCTGACCAGAAATTACGGCAGCAGTTTTTTTTATTTTTTAATCCGGCCAAAAAATCGCCATATATTACCGTTTTGCCTAAGAAGAAATTGTTATATGAATGCCAGTCTCTTGTATTAGTACGATTACGGATAAACCGAGGAAGTTTAATGAAACGAAATATTCAAATTGAAGCGTTGAATCAGATCCCCCTCGAAAAACAGCGGATTGAACTTGTTGAGCGCAAATGCCTCGGCCATCCCGACAGCATTGCCGATGGAATTGCAGAATCGATCTCCCAGGCACTCTGCAAAGAGTACCTTCGAGAGTTCGGTGTCGTCCTGCACCACAACACCGATCAGGGCGAAGTTGTTGCCGGTGAATCGTGCCCGAAATTCGGCGGCGGGAAGATGATCCGGCCGATCTATGTTTTAATCGACGGCCGGGCGACAAAACAGTTCAATGGCATTACCGTCCCGACCGACGCAGTCGCAGTCGAGGCAGCACACGCGTACCTCCACAAGATCCTGCCCGAGCTCAACCTGACCCGGGATGTCATGATCGACAGCCGGCTCGGGACCGGTTCAACCGATCTGCGGGACGTCTTCAAGCCCCGGCAGGGCAAAGTCCCCCGTTCCAACGATACCTCGTTTGGTGTCGGACATGCCCCGTTCTCCGATGTAGAGAATATAATCAGGAATTCATCAAATTATATCGACACAAAACTCCGCAAAAAATATCCCGCCATCGGGCAGGATATCAAGATCATGGGGCTCCGTGACGGGAACACGATCACCCTTACCATTGCCTGCGCCATTGTCGACAAGTACTGTGCGGACATAAAAGAATACCAGGACTACATGGCTCTCCTGACCGAAGAGATAGGAAAGGTCGCAAAAAAGAGCACGAAGCGCAGGATCGTGGTCAACGTCAACACCGCAGACGACATCAGGAACAAGAGTGTTTTCCTGACCGTCACCGGCACGTCGGCAGAGATGGGCGACGATGGCTCTGTCGGCCGGGGCAACCGGTGCAACGGGCTTATCACCCCCAACCGCCCGATGAGCATGGAAGCGACAAGCGGCAAGAACCCGATCAACCATATCGGCAAGATCTACAACCTCCTCTCGACCCAGATTGCACAGGAATCGGTAAAGAAAGTCGATGGTATCGAGGAGATGTATGTCCGCCTGCTCTCCCAGATAGGTAAACCGATCGATCTCCCGCTCGTGGCAAGCGTCCAGGTACTGCCAAAGCAGGGCGTCGCCTTAAAGGATATCAACAGCGAGATCAACAGGATCGTTGATGACAACCTTGCAAACGTGACCAGCATCACGGAGAAGGTAATCCGTGGCGAACTCAAGACCTTCTAAAAAGAGACAGGGCGATAAAAAGACACCGGCACCGGCCGGGCTTTCTCCTTTTTCTGGCATGATCCGGCTTGCCATCCCCAACAAAGGAAGGATCGCAGCACCGATCATGGACCTGATGGAAAAGAGCGGGCTCCACCTGCCGGACATTGCCGAGCGCCGGCTCATCGCCCCCACGCTCGACCCCCACGTTGAGATCCTTTTTGCCCGGCCTATCGATATCCCTGAATATGTGGCAACCGGCGCGGCGGATCTCGGCATCACCGGCCACGACATGGTCGTCGAACGCGGGTCCGATGTTGAGGAACTCCTCGATCTCCAGATAGGAAAAGCAAAACTTGTACTCGCTGTCCGGGACGATGCGAAGATTTCCTCCGTCCACGATCTCAAGGGGGCGAAGATCGCAACCGAATTCCCAACCATCACGAAGCAGTATTTTGCAAAACGGCACGTGCCGGTCACGATCGTCCTTGTTGGGGGGGCCTGCGAAGCGACACCGCACCTCGGGATCGCCGATGCGATTGTCGATCTCTCGAGTTCAGGCAATACCCTGAAAACCAACAGGCTCCGGGTGCTCGATGAGGTGCTCGTGACCTCCACCCACCTGATTGCAAACCGCCGGTCGCTTGAGACCAAACGGGAAAAGATCGACGAGATCCATCTTGCCCTCGAAAGCGTCATACGGGCACGCGGGCAGTGCTACCTGATGATGAACGTGAAACGGGCGGCGCTTGAGAAGGTAAAAAGCGTGCTGCCCGGGCTCTCCGGCCCGACCGTTATGGATGTCGCATCGACCGAGGATATGGTCGCAGTCCACGCGGTCGTAAACGAGGAACGGGTCTATGCGCTGATCAATGCGCTGAAACGGGCTGGGGCACGGGACATCCTTGTCATGTCCATCGAGCGGATGATCCGCTGATCATGATGAGAATCTTTCCTGCCGTAGATATCCTCGGGGGCAGGTGCGTCCAGCTCGTGCAGGGAAAACGGGAGAGTGCAACCGCATACGGCGACCCGCTTTCCTGTGCCCGCCGCTGGCTCGACGCCGGTGCCGAAGCATTGCACGTGGTCAATCTTGACGGTGCATTCGGGGAGTCGGCAAAGAACGCCGATCTGATCCAGGCGCTCGTGAAAGATACCGGAGTAGAGATCGAGCTCGGCGGTGGGATCCGATCCGTGGAAGACGGTGCCCGCTGGCTCGGGACCGGGGTCACCCGGATTATCCTGTCCACGCTTGCCATCCAGAAGCCTGAGTGTATACGCACGCTCTCACAGGAGTATGGCAGCGACCGGGTGATGGCAGGTGTAGATGCTAAAGGTGGCATGGTCGCGATCCACGGCTGGCAGGAGACTGCCGGAGATTACATCGGCTGGGCAAAAACGTTCGAGAGCCTTGGCGCAGGTTCCCTGCTCTATACAAATGTGGATGTCGAGGGACTGCAAAAAGGCATTGCTGCCGGCCCGGTCCGGCAGCTCATCGGGAGCGTCCATATCCCGGTGGTTGTTGCCGGCGGCGTGTCCGGGCGTGCTGATGTCGCCGCACTGCGGGACGCCGGGGC
>JBEKTA010000110.1:0-5268 GCA_049516515.1 Methanoregula sp.
GAACGGGGTTGAACTGAATTGCCGGATTCCGACATTAAACGGGGAGGCATTTATCGACGGTTCACGACATTATGATGTTCAGTATCTGCGATCCAGCGGGTCAACATGGTATCCCGCGCTCTCAATCGGGATTGATTATCAAGACAAAACCTTTCACCCGGGTGATACCGTCACATTCGAAGTATATGATAATTCTACAAAACAGATCATCTCACGCCATACGTATGCGGCATAAATTGGTGAAAGAAAAAGGAAAATTGAGCCCGTCCGGGCGTTTTAATCGTCGAGTCTTTTAAAAACGCCTTTCTTGGACTTAAGGATCTTGCATTCCGGGCAGCGCCACGTGTCCGGCAGGTCCTCGAACGGGACTCCCGGTGGGATACCCTGTGTTTTATCTCCTTTTGCCGGATCATAGATATAATGGCATTCAAGACATACCCATCGGGCGAGTTTTACCGTCTGTTGTGTCATCTGGTTACCTCGTCAGTTCTGTTTTATCCATCTACCTTGTCAGATATGAAATCTCCGGTGGGGGCAGTACGGGCGATCTCTCATGTCCCGGCGTATTTTTACTCCAGGTTCCTGAGAGAACCATGGGCGGCGCGGGCAGCAAGCCGTGCAACCCGGAGGGGTTCCGGGATCTTTCCCTCGCAGGTAAATGCCGTGCAGAGCTGGCCCGCATCCGCAGGATCGAGACCCCAGCTGCGGAGGTACATCGTCTGGCCGTCCGGCAGGGTATGAGGCGTGCGTGTGCCCAGGCGCCGGTACGTGTCCAGCCGTGCGGTATCCCCGGGATAATGGTGGAGGATATTCCCTTCAAGACCTGCTGATTCTTCATAGGTCACGCAGATGACCGGTAATCCTGTCAGGTCGTGTACCTGTCCGGGGTCGATGATGTTGAAAAAGGCGATCACGCAGCCCGAGAGGAGGATCAGGTTGATGTCCCGGCGGTTGAGGGCATTGACGATCTCAAGGACTGCGTCAGTCGCGTCCATACCTCCGACCGTCACGCGCGAGAATGCAAACCCGTCTATTTTAAGGTCTTTGCGCATTACAATGCCAGCAAGGGTTGAGTGCTCCCTGCCGGAAAAACTCTCCGCGATGCCGAGTGCCCGCAGCCCTTTTTTTGAGGGGTGCATAGAAGCACTTATGATAACGGATTAAAAATACTATACCAATGAAATTCAACAAAGATGAGGTCTGTATCCTTATCCCCACGTTAAACGAGAGCCTGACGATTGGCCCGGTGATAAAAGAGTTCAGCGATCTCGGGTATACTCATATCCTGGTCATCGATGGCAAGAGTACGGATAACACCGTAAAGAATGCCCGGGTGGCTGGTGCCCAGGTCAGGACGCAGTCAGGCAAAGGGAAGGGAAATGCAATCATCGAGGCATTCGAGATAATCGAGCAGCCGTACATCCTTATGCTTGACGGTGACGGCACGTACTCGGCAAAGGATGCGGAGAAGATGCTCACCCCCCTCTTTTTGGGATTCGACCAGGTTATCGGTGACCGGCTCATCAACGCTGAAGAAGGCTCGTTCTCCCGGCTCAACCTCTTTGGCAACCATATGCTCAATCTCTTTTTCAAACTCGCTCACAGCCGGGATCTCCACGATATCCTCTCCGGTTACCGGGCGTTCACAAAACTCGCCATCCAGCAGATGAACCTCAAGGAGACCGGTTTTGAGATCGAGACCGAGATGTCGGTTGAAGCGGTCAGAAATGGCCAGCGGATCATGGTGGTGCCCATACGGTATTCGCGCCGTCCGGGAACCCCGACAAAACTCTCCCCCCTTCACGACGGGATCCGTATCGTCACTACGATTTATCGTCTCGCCCGGGTCAACAACCCGCTCTTCTACTTTGGTATCATGGGTCTGTTTACGGCCCTTCTGGGGATTCTTACCGGTGTCTATGTCACCATAGAATGGCTGCACAATATCCAGCATATCCCGCTGACGATTCTTACCGTGCTTCTCATCGTTGTCGGTATCGAGATCTTCATGTTCGGGATGATTTCGGATATGCTGCTTGTCTTCCACCGGGAGATTATCAGGGAGATCCAGCTGAACCAGCCCCCCAGGCAGCCGAAGTAATCCCTTCCGTTATTTCATTTTCGGGGCCGGGAACCGGGAGATGCCGGCGACTTTTCCAATAAATTGCTCTGTAGAAATCATCAATGGGATTTGTAAGAACACTCTTGGGGGCCATGATAATCCTTGCCTAAAGTCTCCTCACGCTTGTGGCATCCCCAGGCCAGCGATAGCCAGGCCAGCGATAGTGTTGAATTATTTACACTCATGTCAGCACCCCGACACAGGTAATACGGAAGCATCGCATACGCCCCCTCCCCCTCGGGGCTGGGCTGGCGTGAGGGGGGCTCATAATTTTTAAAAAAGGATTTCTACAGAGCAAAAAAATGTATTTTTCGGTTGTGTACGTGTTTTTAGAGAAACATCATCCTGAACGCGATGACCCTGCACGCATGTTCTGCAAGGGACGTGAGCTGGAATGCCTCGTCCAGCGTTGCACCGGCGGCAAACGTGCCGTGGCCCCGGGCAACGACTAGCTTGTGGTGCTGCATCAGGCCTGCAACGGTGTCCGCAAGACCCTGGGTCCCGGGGGCTCCCGAGGTTACCGGGATGAGAGGACAGAACATGAGCCCCTCGCTGTCCAGCGGGCGGATCTCGTCTGCCACAAGGGATGCGGCAACGGCATACGGCGGGTGGGCGTGAACGATCGCCTGGTACTGTGTCGAACGGTATACTGCGAGATGGACGCGGTACTCACTTGAGGCATCTTTCGGTACCTCTCCTTCAAACGGCACAAAGACCGGTTCCCCCGGTGCATCGAGGTAGGCCCCGGTCTTTTTTATGAAAAAACCGGCATCCCCGTCCCGCACGCTCATGTTCCCGAAGTTTCCGCCAACCAGGTGTTCGGCAAACAACCGCCTCCCTATCCGTTCAAAGCCATAATCCGGCATCCATCGCACCTCTTTTTTGTACACCAACCTTTGGCGTATTCCACTATATGGGCATGGGTCTGGTGGTACACGTGGGGTTCATCTGCAAGAACGCGCTCAAAAAGGGTTTTTAGTTCCGATCGCGGAGTGGTGATACCGGCGCACCGCGCGATGCGTTCCGTATAAGCATCGATGACAAAACTGGGCCGGGAAAAACCGTAGCAGAGAATACTGTCTGCCGTCTCTTCGCCAATCCCATGCACCCCGAGGAGTCCGGCACGGAGTGCCGGGGTCGAAACCGTTACCATCAGCGCTGTCCCTCCACAGGTTTCAACCACGAAAACGGCAAGGGACCTGAGCCGGCGCGCCTTTATACGGTAAAACCCGGTGCACCTTACAGAGTTCTCGATCACCGGAAGATCTGCGGAATACAGCGCCTGCATCGAACACAGCCCCTGCTCCTTAAGGATAGCAAGTGCCTTTACGACATTCTCCCACCTGGTCTGCTGGGTCAGGATCGCCCCGATCATGACCTCGTCAGTATCTCCCGGCCACCAGGGGATCTCCCCAAACCGGGCTTTGAGGTGGCTGACAATCTTTCCGGCCTTCGCGGCGTCGTTACCGGAACTGGATGCCGACATCGTGCATCTTGTTGTACCGGGCGATATTGAGCACCAGCGGCGTGAGCGATTCGATCATCGGTGAGACGGCAAGCGGGCCGGCATTGAATGCCTGAAGTTTTGAGACCCGGTTCACGAGCTCCATCACCTGGTGCTTTGCATCCTCGTCGTCACTGCAGACTGGCACCGAATACGCCAGTTCCTCGTCCAGTGCTTTCCACCGGTTTGCGGCGATGGTGTTGAACGCGCAGCAGAGCCGCGTCTCCTTTGGCAGGAGTTTTTTAATCAGGAGCGCTGCCGATCCTTCCGGCGGGGGAACAAAGACAAAGTGGTCCTGCTTTTCCATCGGGTTGACCGGGCTTATCACGATTTTGTCCTCAAACCCGTGCAGGGTCGAGAGTGTCGGCACCACGTGTTTAAACGGGATTGCGAGAATCACGATATCGGCCTCATCGACAGCCCCCTGATTTGAGACCCCGTGAAGGGAGCAGTCCTGCCCCCGGTGTTTAAGGGTATCCCGGGCGACCGTGCAGCTCGCCTCAGCCTTTTCCTGCTCCCGCGAACCGACGACTACGTTAAAGACCGGTGAGAGGCGCATTGTCATGCCTTCCCCGATATCCCCGGTGCCGCCGACAATGCCGATCTTCACTTATCCCACCAGCGGCCGGAGCAGTTTTTCGAGCGTTGCGGTGTCGGTGACGCCTTCCATCCTCTGGACAACTTTTCCGTCCTTTTCGATGATCAGGGTCGGGACCACCTGGATCGCGTATTTTTCCGCAAGATCCCGGTGCTCGTCAACGTCCACTTTTTGTATCTCGACTGCGTCGCCCAGTTTCTTTGCCAGTTCTTCGATAATCGGTGTCTGCATCCGGCAGGGACCGCACCACGTGGCAAAAAAGTCGTATAGAACAGGTTTTGTCATGTAATCATACCCGGATAGAATAGTCGATAAAAAAAAAGATAAATCTATGGTATTGTTATTCGGAGAGGATCTCCATGATGATCTTACCATAGGCGGGTCTTGTCACGATCACACCCACGACGACACCCATCATGGTGATGATGGCAAAGCCCTTGAGCGTGGAAAGATCCATGAGTGCAAGCGGCAGCATCGCAATCAGCACGGTTGCTGCGGCAATTACGATGATGGTAAGCGCCCGTGAAAGCCTCTTTAGGTAGACATTGGGTGACGGGACTATCCCTTCATGCAAGATCTCATCGGTAATAACGACCAGCTGGTCGATACCGGTACCGACAACGGCAACAAGGCCGGCTATTGTCGGCAGGTCCATCTGGAACTTGATTGCGCTGATGAAACCGAGCAGGATCACAATCTCAGAAGCGTTGATGAGAACCATGGGAAGGACGATCCGCGGCTCGCGGTACCGGTAAAAGATCACGAACCCGACCATGATGAGTGCCAGGATAAAAGCGATCATGCACATGGTCATGTAGTGTGATCCGAGCGATGCGGAAGTTGAACCGGATCCAGCTACTGATACATCGACCGGTAATGCACCGGCACGAAGCTGGATCTCAAGATTCGTTGCCTGCTGCTGACCGTAAGTTCCCGTTCCGGTTGATGCGACCATATTACGGGTGGTTTCAGTCTGAAGCGACGAGGCAAGGTTCGATGAGAGTGGTGCAGAATAGACCGTCTTGTTATCAAGGAGCATTGCCA
>JBEKTA010000111.1:0-5154 GCA_049516515.1 Methanoregula sp.
GGTCCCGGTGAACGTCGCAGTCTTTGTTTCCGTATTTGGCGTCCACCGTTTGTTTGGCGGCGTCACGGCGCGGCTTTTGCACCTCGCAGACGGCCACGAATTGCACCTCCGGGAATTGGAGCAATATCGGCAGGTCGTAGCCGCCGCGCCCGCCGATGCCGATGCCGCCCATGACGATGCGCTCGCTGGGCGCCACGGCGCCGTCCAGGCCCAAGGCGGAGCCGGGCACGACCTGGGGCAGGGCCAACGCGCCGCAGGCCAGGGCGGTTCGTCTCAGAAACTCACGGCGGCCCAGACGCGCGCTCGCGCTCGAGGCAAGGGCGTTCGGGGCCGTGCCGGCCTTATGTTGGCCGCGCTTTGAAGACCAGGAAAAGAGGTGCGCTTTGAACCGGAACTTGTGTTTGAGGTAGGATATGCAGAACTCCAGGTCAGCCCGACCTACGGGGCAGGGTTTGCCCTCAGGTTCCCCCGGTTTATCCGGCTCAGGGACGACAAGGACACGACCGAGATCGAGACGCTTGACGCCATAAAAGACCGGTACCAGCGGCAGTCAAAATCAGCGCAGGCATATCAGAAATGAACGATCAGAAAGAAAAGAGGGTCCGCTGCGTGCGCATCTCCGGTATGAGCGTGCTGTGCTGCTGCCAGTAATCAAACCCGATCCGGGCGGAGGCCACAGCTGTGGCTGCGTCCAGCGAGTCGCATGAATCCGAAGGTGAGGCCATTGCTTTTCGTGCCGCTTCACGGATCACCCAGGTCCCAAGCGGTGCCCAGTAATCGCTGGATATGTGGCGCAAGACAATCACCCGTGCTGACCGGCGGATGCTTTTGAGATGCTCGCATACGGCAAGCCGTGCCGAGTAATAGGCACCTGAAATCGGGGAGTATCCCTGTTTTTTCATTGCTTCCCGGTCTTCGACGATCACTTCCGTATCCCCGGCCCAGAGCGTGCGGCGGCCCCAGACCTCGATCATCTCGTACCGCCAGTCCCCCGGCATAAGGATGCAGACGATCCGGTTGCCGAAGATCTCTCCCGAGAAGACCCGGTAGTCGCCAAGGGACGGAAACCGTGCGATCTCTTTTTTCAGGGCCGTGGAAAGAGTGTCATCGACCGCTGTGATTGCCCAGCGGGTGGGAACGAAATGCCGGCGTTTTCCAAGGAGCCCCGCGGTCATGAGTTTTGTGATCTCATAGACATCGCTCCCGCCCCGGCTGAGTTCGACACAGGCATCCATGGCCCGGATATCCACATCCGACGTGATCCTGTCAACAACCCTCCCTACCCGGGCGCTGCCGATGACGTCGAGGTTCCGGACCGCCCCGGAAAATCCCACTGGTGCGACCGTGCCGTCAAAGGTCATCGCAAAGGAGACGGGTTTTTCAAACATCACATCTACATCAAGAGGCTGCGATGAGAGGGCGATCTCCTGGAGGTTGCCGGTAAACCGCTGGAGCGGGGATCTCCCGCGGATCGTCCGTGCCCGGATACCCACGATATCCTCGATCCCGAGGTTCCGGCCCAGCCAGTCCGGGGGATGATCGCTGTCGTTTATCATGAGCGGGCCGCCCTGGACATCCGGATACCCGAAACTCCCGACAAAGACCGATGGGGCGCTGCCCTGATAACAGGCTGATGGTTTCATTTCAGCCTGTGCGTGGAACCTGCTCGTGATGGGACACCGGGCGAGACCGCACATCCCTTTCCCCTTGCACCGGATACACTGCATCAGGCACCGCTCCAAAAATCCACGCTTCCGTTACGGTTCCCCGGCCGTCCCGGCAGGAGAATATACGTATCAGCGCAGGACACTGGTCGCCCTGACAATATGGCTCTCCTCATCGCAGAACGATATACGCCAGCCTGCATCGAACCGCGCCCCGCACTCAGGGCAGATAAGGATCACCCGGTAGAGTTCGCGGGTGGATTTGACCGGGTTCTCCTTCCCATCCTTTCCGGCATTCACGCTGACAAATGACGTATGGAACCCGTACTCATATCCACAGGTTGGGCAGATGTGCAGTTCCTCAGCCGGTTTTATGGATTTGATCTCCGCTGAAATGCCCATATTTTTCACTGCTCACCGGTAGGGGATGATGAAGACTTAATCTTTCCTTTTACCCCATGACCTGCGACCGCCTCGATGATCGCCGCAGCATTCTTCCTGCCGGTAACCGCCGCATGATCCGTACCGGATTTTCTGGGGGAGAGTGCCAGCGTCTCGGCGATCTTTTGTTTGAGGATCTCTTTAGTCACGGTTCGTCCGTCAATTACCGTTCCTGCACCCATATCGACAATCTTCTTTGCATTGTTCTGCTGCTCGGGGTGACCCGGGTCCATGATGATAAGGACCGGCTTATTAAAGAGGAGTGCCTCGTGAAGGGTAGTGAGCCCGCCGTGCACGATGGCAATCCGGGCCTCCGCAAGGTGCTCATACAGGTTGGGCACGTACCCGTGGGAAAGATAATTGTCGGACGATTCGGGAAGGATAGCACCGGTATAGAATACGTCAAACGTCAGATCCTTTCTCTCATCGGCGATAGTCCTGAGCAGCCGGTAGAGCGGGAGCTTGTAGGGTTCGCCCCCGAAACTGGTGAAGATTGTTTCCCGGCCAAAATGGTACCGGGAAAGATCGACATCGAGAAACGGCCCGGTGAAATGATAGTGATTCCGTTCGTGATCCGGAATAAACAGATTATATTCGCTTACCGTATCCGGAGGGGAATAATCCGGAACGATCACCGCATCGGTCAGACACAGGTACCGCCGGATAACAAAATTAAGAATGTACCAGACCGGGTTCTTCCGGCCGCCAGGGCCGCTGAACCGGTTCTGGTTGGTGATAAAAACGACCGGCACCCTCCGGAACCGTGCCGCCATGACCCCGCCATACATCGTATCGCAGACCACGCAATCGATCTTCTGCTCTATGATCAGCCGGCGGACACGCAATCCGGAACGGATCAGGTTGAGGGCAGCCCACTTCGAGCACCAGAGGGTCTTTTTCAGGGAAAAAAACCCGTTCTCCCCTTCAAGACAGACCTCCCTCTCCCCCCGGTAGACATTGATGCACCCGTGGTCGTGGAAGAAATCGTAGGATTTCCCGTACGCCACAAAGCTGACCGAATGCCCGTGCTGCTCAAGATAATGGCCGAGATGGATGCACCGGGACGAGTGCCCCAGCCCTTCGCCGCACACGACAAACAGGATCCGCATTTTTTAATTTCCTCACGCACAGGGTGCCTGCCGGCACTGCTTCAGCGCCACGGGAATGTTCCCGGACGATCCGTTCCGCAGGAATAACCCGACGGAATGCTACAGTACCGGCATTTCGTAGTGGATGGTGTGTCGTTATCGATTATGATGGTTACCGTAATAGCAGGGGGCGCAATTACTACACAACCATTAACAGGTTATGTGAAAAAGGGACTCTCCTGATGAGTCTGTGATGGGTGAACCTAAAACCGCAATGTTCGGGGCCGGCTGTTTCTGGGGCGTCGAGGCCGCATTCCGGAAGGTGCATGGCGTAGTGTCGACAGAAGTGGGATACACAGGAGGACACACGAACGATCCCCGGTACGAGGATGTCTGTACCGGGCGGACGGGACATGTTGAGGTAGTGAGGCTCCTGTACGATCCTGACGTGGTAACGTACGAGGACCTGCTTGCAACGTTCTGGTCGATCCACGACCCGACACAGAAAGACCGGCAGGGGCCCGATATCGGGACGAATTACCGTTCGGTCATCTTTTACCATGATCCGGAACAGCAGCGGATCGCAAACCTGTCGAAGGCAGAGATCGATCGTTCCGGCCGGTTCAAAAGACCGGTCGTCACCGAGATCGTCCCTGCGGGGGATTTCTGGCGTGCTGAAGAGTACCACCAGCAGTACCTGGAAAAGCATGAGAGGGAGAGGTGCCGGTTTGTATGAACAGAAACATAATACAGAAAAACACAATACTGCATCATATGAAGAGAAAAGATCCGAAGTCCACGCAAGGGATCTCTGAAGTCACAGCAGAGATCCTGATCATCATCCTCGTGGTCGTGGTCGCCATGGTAGCATATGCGGCGTTTTCCGGCGCACTCAATCCCCTGTTTTTTAAAAAGAGCGTCTATATCGCGGGAACAGCTGCGGTTTCCCAGATCCCACAACCGGGAGGGATTAAGTACGATGTGCTGACATACCTGCCAAAAGCAGGAGATCCATTCTACCTTACCGGGCAAACATCCGGGGCGAACGGCACACAGGTGACGTTCAAAGCACTCAGTCCGGGAGGGTTGGTGTTGTCCCCGGATGCAAGCAGCCTGAAAGGGTCACTGTACGGTAAAACCCTGTACATTTACCCAAACGGTTCACCCTCAGCGACGCAATGCGACTACACGATATCTGAAACCGTTCCTACCGTTGCGCTCCGTCCCATGACACTGGGCATCTGGACCATCCAGATGATAGACGAGAAGGTGCATGTCCTTGCAAATACATTCAAGGAGACGGTAACTCACGGGACAACCTCTCTGCCGGTGGCCGGAGGGTTTGTCGGGACCAGCCCCAGCCAGTTCTACGATCCGAGCTGTAACCCCATCAGCCAGACGGTCAACGGAAATCTTCTCACTTCATTAACCGGACCCGGAAATATGACGGCCACCTATTTCAACGGTGCATCATCCATAACGATACCGGGTTCTACCGGGCTCGGTTTTACCGGGGATATGTCCATTTCCATGTGGTTTAATCCTAGCACGACATCTTCCTGGCAACAGCTCATCGGGAAAGGAGTGACCACCAACGCCGGCAGCAGCTCCTCAAATGAGAACGACAATTATCAGCTCTTCCAGCTGGGGAACCAGCTGTTATTTGAATGGAACGACGCTACCACCGGCCAGCACTACCAGGAGATCACCACCACGACGCCGGTCCAGGCAAACACGTGGAATTACGTGACTGCGACAGTCAATAACGGCGTGCTTACAATTTATGATGAGGGTGTAGCCCAGCCCCTTGCCTATGACAACAGCAATGTGCCAGGTCAGAATCCGGTGACCGGGCCGGTGACCGTGAACCTCGAGAGCAACAATAATGCGGTAAATATAGGGGAACAGAACTACGCCACGGATCCAAGCGATGCATTCTATTATAACGGGTATATGGGATC
>JBEKTA010000112.1:0-5143 GCA_049516515.1 Methanoregula sp.
AAACCCGCTCGGTTGCATTTCGTACTTTTCCATGAGGAAGAACTATCCACCGGTCACGGTCGTCCGCGAGATGTATACCGCAAAGTTCACGTACACGACCCCTGGGGGAAAACGTATCGGGACAAGCTCTGAGGTCTACGACTCGGTCGAGGGCTATGAGAACGGTGTCGCTGCCATGATCTCGAATATGGCAAACATCGCGGCTCACCGGGGAAAGATCCGGCACCGTAAGGACGCAGATCTCTTCTCGGCGATCCTGAAATGCAATGACCCAAATGACGGGATCTATTTTGTCAGCCTTGCCCGGCGCCGCATTACCGTATCCTCGTATACGAACGATGCGATCAGAAATAAGGTGGAGGCGTGGACAGATTCCGTGCCGGAGTTACTCTAGCGGGGGACTATACGTGCATATACAGCGGACTAACCGATCATGAGGCTGACTCTCCCCGTACTGATCATTGCGGTGCTGCTCCTTTTTGCCGCAGGCTGCACCTGGAACTCTGCCCCATCAGCGGCGACGGGAACTCCCCCTGTGGAAAGTACCCCGGTGACCGGGAGCACCCCAGCCCCGGCCACCGCTGCAAACGGAAACGTGATCGCTGCCTACTGGTACCTCTATCCGGATCCAAACGACGACACATATACCCTGGTAATGTCAGAAAAGGACTCGATACCGTGGAAGAAGATCAACCGGCTCTATATCGGGTTTGCGACGGTAAAAGACGGGGTGCTCACCGATCTGCCGATCGGGGATTCGGCGGACAATGCCACACAGAGAGCGGAGATGCAGCGCAGGATCCATGAGATCGTGGCGCTCTGCCGGGAGAACAACCCGGAGGCGGAGATCTTCATCACCTCAAATTTCGACGAGAAGGAACTGGACCCCCAGTACCTGCAGGCTGCACAGGACCCGCAGAAGTTTGCCGACAGCGTTCTTGCCTACCTCAAAGAGTACGACCTCGACGGCTATGACATGGACTGGGAGAGCAGCCGGATCGACGAGTATGCACCGCAGCTCACCTCGCTTCTCTCGGCCTGCCACGCTGCGTTTGCAGCAGCTGGCACCAACCCGCATGGCCAGCCATACAAGCTGACCCACACGGTCTGGCCCGGGGTCGAATCGGCAGAGACGGTTGCCGGCCTCAATGACAGCGTAGACCAGATCAACATCATGTCCTACGGGACCGGGGACAAGTACGATCTCGTATCGTATGCCGATTCCTATGCGGCGGCCGGGTTCCCCTACGGGAAGATGATAGGTGGAGTCGAGAGCGAATCCGCGTATACGGATAACGTAGGGCCGGATACTCAGGGATCAGTCGCGGTAAAATGCGCCTATGTAAAAGAGCACAACCTTGCCGGCCTGTTTGCATGGCGCATGGATAACGACATGCGGCCTGACAACAGCCCGCCGACCTACCAGGTGACGGGGTGGGTATACGACTGCCTGTCGCAGTAATCTCATCTTTTATTCTGTTCGTGCCGCAGGGAATCCTGCCTCAATATTTATATGATAAAACAAACAAATAAGAAAAGTATGAAAAATATGAAAAGAAAGCAGCAGGAGAACCTGGTCGATGAGATGGTAGCCCCAAGAAAAGAGAAGACCAAGCACCTTTTCGGGAGCGTGAAGGTCGGGGAGCGGGGACAGGTCGTGATCCCCAAAGAGGCTCGCGAGATCTTCGGGATCGAGCCCGGGGACATCCTTCTTGTGCTGGGCGATGTGGAGCGGGGTATAGCCCTTGTGAAGGCCGATACCCTGCAGGAGTTTGCACGGAAGATCCTGGAGACGTCCAGCCATCCATCCGACGAATGACCCGTGAGGTGACCGCAATGAAGATCGTTGTCCTTAACGGCAGCCCCAAAGGCGATATCAGCGTCACGATGCAGTACGTGGCGTACCTCAATAAGAAATTCCCGGAGCATAGTTTTGAAACCGTCAACGTGGCGCACGAGATAAAGAAGATCGAGAAGGACTCTGTGTATTTTGCAGCCATTCTTGACAGGATCCGGTCCGCAGATCTCGTACTCTGGGCATTCCCGCTCTACTATATGCTGGTCTGTGCCCAGTACAAGCGCTTTGTCGAGCTGGTCTTTGAACGCAATTCACAGGAGGCGTTCTCCGGGAAATATGCCGTGGCCCTGTCCACCTCGATCCATTACTTCGACCAGACCGCCCATGCCTACATCCGGGCAGTCAGCGACGATCTCGGCATGCAGTACCTTGGCGGGTACTCTGCGGCAATGCGGGATCTCCTGGAGGAGAAGGAGCGCATCCGGCTCGATACGTTTGCCTCGCTCCTTTTTGCCGCCGTAAAGGAGGGAATCCCGGTGCAGCGGGCAAATCCGCCCATGATCCGGCCTGCCCTGTCGTATATCCCCGGACAGGAACAAAAGAGGACGGGGACAGGAACACAGACTGTGGTTATCCTTACTGATGATGACGGCAGTTCCCCCAACCTGACCGCGATGATGGAGAGGATCCGCAGCGCTTTTGACGGGCCGGTCGAGACCATCAACCTCCGTGAGCTGGATATCCGGGGCGGTTGCCTGGGCTGCTGCCTGTGCGGGTACGACAACACCTGCGTGTATACCGACGGGTACGTGGATTTTTACACAAAGAGACTGGCACCAGCGGATATCATCATTATGGCCGGGTCGATTCACGACCGGTACCTCTCCTCGGTATGGAAGCAGTTCTTTGACCGGAGCTTTTTCAAGGGACACGTCCCGGGTCTTCCCAAAAAACAGATCGGGTTTGTTATCGCCGGTCCCCTGTTACAGGTCCCCCACCTCCGGGAGATCCTCTCTGCATGGGTGGACGGCGCCGGGTCGCAGGCGTTCTTTGTCACCGATGAGGCAGGAAGTTCGGCTGAACTCGATCGCATACTCGATGCGACGGCTGCCCGGCTCGTGCAGGGTGCAAAGGCCGGCTATGTTCCCCCGCCCACGTTCTATGCGGTGGGGGGCCAGAAGATCTTCCGGGATGGTATCTCCGGGCCCATGAAACTGGTCTTCCAGGCCGATTACCAGTACTACAAAAGCCATGGCATATTCGATTCTGCGCAGGTAGATCTCAAAACACGGTTGGGAAATGCGGTCCTTATACCACTGACCCGGATTCCCGGGTTCCGCAAGAAGGTTTTCGCCGGTATAAAGGACCACATGGTGGCGCCGTTTAAGGCAGTACTCGGGGACAGCTGATATGGGATCTCCGGGAGCGGGCAGCAGGATGGGGATCCTGTTCGGGTTTGTCCCCCTGATTGTCTATGGGCTCCTCGCAGGGCCTTCAGTCCAGAGCAAGATACTGGCACTGGGTGCGGCTACCCTGGTCACGGTTGTGGTCAGCTTTGGCGATCTCAAAAAAGGCAGGATCCTGACTTGGGCGAACCTTGTCCTGTTCGGAGGTCTCCTTATTGCCACAGTCGGGTTTTCCCTGACCTGGATCCTCTCCTGGAGCGGTGTCCTGATCTACGTGGTGCTTGCGGCCGTCGCGTTTGGATCGATCCTCGCCGGCGTCCCGTTTACCCTGCAGTATGCCCGGGAGATGGTAGATCCGTCCCGCCACGAAAACCCGGTCTTTCTCCAGGTCAACATCCTGATGACCGGTGTATGGGGTGGCATCTTTATGGTTAATGCCCTGATGGATTACCTTGCGCTGGTTTTCCCGGGCTCCGTAGGGCAGACCGCCACCCCGATCACCTATTGCACTCTTGCCGCCGGGATCGGGTTTATCCTCTGGTACCCGGTTCACATAAAGAAGAAATATGCCAAAACTTCACCGGGCAGTCAATAAGCCGGCTTACAACCAGCTCTTTTTTTAATCGCGGGATTCAGCTTGAGGCTACTCATCCGCCTTTACCACATGCACCCAGATATCCCCGAAGAACTCCTCCTGCCTGATGTTGCACTGCCCGTCCAGCGCTAAAAAGAGCAGCGGGATATAGACATCGGGAAGCTGCCAGCCGAGATCCTTACAGAGCTCGGCAAGCGTGATCTCGGTGTCCGGGTCGGCGTTTGCGAGACACTCCTCGATGACCTGCCGGGCCGAGTCCTGGTACCCTTCCTCGTGGGCGATGCTGACGACATCGTCGGCTTCGACAAGATAATCGTCATCTGCGGGAGGAAGCCGGCGGCGCCTCCTCTCCTCTTTTTCGAGGTTCTTGAGCTCGATAATCAGCTCGAAGAGCGTGACCGGGCTCTTCCGGAGGCTTTTACGGTCGAGCCGGCGCTGGATCTCCCGCTCCAGCCGTTCGATGGGCCCAAGGCGCCCCTCGTCCTCGAAATCAAGGTCGTCCGCGAGGTCGAAGTCCCCGCTATCGTCGCCTTCGCCATACTCATCATCGGCCGGGATGTCCAGCTGCTCGGATTTCATGCGCAGTAGGGTGGCCGCAAAAAAGAGCGTGCGCCCCGAGATCTGGAGGTTGAGCTGCCGGCACCGCTCCAGTTCGGAGAGGAACCGGTCGGTCACCTCAATGATATCGATGTTCCACGGGTCGATCTCGCCCCGTTCTGCAAGCCCGACGAGGATCTCGACCGGGTCCTCGACAATCCCCGGCTCCGGTTCTTCGGGAGCGTCTGCTGCCGCAGGAGGGGCAACAATCTCGGCAGAATCAGGAACTTCGCCGGGCACGGCAGCGCCGGTATTTTCCGTCCCGGGCTGCTCGTCCGGGACCTCTTTCGGGGCTGGTTCACCGGCCCTTTCGGCCTTTAACCCTTTACCCGACCGGTGCTTCCCGTTCTTGTCCGGTTCAGCCATGGACCTTGACTCCGGTAACAAGCGTGCTCTTGTCCGGCCGGCTCGTCACGCCCATGATCCTCTGCGCCGCCTCGATCATCGGCTTCCTGAGCGAGACGATGACAAACTGCGACGAGGGGGCGAGATCTGATATCATCGCTGCGATCCGTTCCACGTTCGCGCCGTCAAGCGACATGTCCACTTCGTCAAACGCATAGAAAGGCGCCGGGATGTAATGCTGGATGGAGAAGATAAACGCGAGCGTGGTCAGCGATTTCTCCCCGCCCGACAAAAGCGACATCGACTGCGGCTCCTTGCCTGGCGGCCGGGCCATGATCTCGATCCCCGATTCCAGAATGTCGTCGGGATTCTCCAGAATCAAATCCGCCTTTCCGCCGCCGA
>JBEKTA010000113.1:0-5141 GCA_049516515.1 Methanoregula sp.
ATCCCCAAGACCCCGGGTACATCCTTTGCCAGGAGGCCGCCCCGAAGCGGTTCCATCACGACAATGCCGATATCCCGTTCTGCCGCGTAATCCAGTCCCTCGGTACCTGCCTGGTACTTCTCGTCCATGAAGTTGTACTGGATCTGGGCAAATGTCCAGTCGTATGCATCGACGATCTCCTTAAAGAGCGGCAGGGCGTCGTGGAACGAGAAGGCGGGGTACCGGATCCGGCCGTCAGCTACGGCATCGTCAAGGAATTCGAGGACCCCGAGGCTGGCGGTGTTCTCCCAGGTTGCCTGATTGAGACCGTGGACGAGATAAAAATCGATGTGATCGGTGGCAAGGCGTATGAGTTGTTCATCGAGGTATCGGTCCATGTCCTCCCGTTTTGTGATAAGCCAGCTCGGGAGTTTGGTCGCGAGGTTCACTTTCTCCCGGTAGCCGTCGCGAAGTGCCCTTCCGACAACCGGTTCGCTCTCTCCGTCATGGTACGGGTACGCGGTATCGATGTAGTTGACACCATGGTCAATCGCGTACCGGATCATCTTCGTTGCCTGTGGTTCATCGATCTGCCGGTTTTCCTGCACCGGCAGGCGCATGCATCCGAACCCGAGGATCGAAAGATCCATGGGCGCCCTCGGAAATTTCCTGTACAGCATCGATATATCTCTTGAACGATTGTCCGTATATCCCGGTACGATGCGGGGATATGAATGCTTTTCCGGCTTTTTTCCTTCCGCTTGATCAGATCTCTTTTTTAAGGCTGCAGGCAAGGCGGAGTGAGCTGTGCACCATGTCGGTGAGGTCTTCCTGTGTGTACTGGTTTTTCTGTATCTGTGCCCAGTCTTTTGTCGTGTCCTCATCGTTTTCACCGACCCACGAGGCGATCGAAACCTCGGGGCTGTGGAAGCCCATCCAGGCAAAGAAATTGAGGAGGTTTCCGGCCACGTGCTGCATCCCGTCCACGTGGCCGATAATGATTAAGCCCACAACCTTGTTCTTGATCATCCGGTTGCCGAACCACGAGTACTGGTTCTCGATGCAGTTCATCCGTTCGACAAACTTCTGGACGAGCGCCGAGTGGTTGTTCCACCGGATCGGGGTGGCGAGAAAGAGGACGTCGCAGTCGAGGACTGCCGTGTACACGGTATCCATCTCGTCGTCCTCGTACTTCATCGAGGACTGGCAGGGATAGGTGCAGCAGTTCGGATCCTCCGAGTAGTTCCCCTCGCATTCGTAGATCTTCAGGTCCTTGAGCCGGATAAATTTCGTCTCGCACCCGAGACTCTTGCACCGGTCGAGCGCGGTAAGGAGCAGCCGCTCTGACTTTGACATGCCCGGTTCCTGCCGGCTCGACCCCGAGATCCCGACAACCCGGGTGCCTTTTACATTCGCGGGGTCAGGCGCGGTGATCGCGCCGACGCCGAATTTCCGTCCGACCATGGGAGATGGCATACGGGTATGTGGGAAGAGGAGGGTCTTATGGTTTTGGCCCGGCACGCCCCGCACGCACAGATGGAGCGTTCCTTTGAGAAGCTCTTCCCGGCAGACGATCCGGCCCGGGAATGAGGGGCAGGGAACAGATCACCGCTTGTACGTGACAATGGCGGCAGCAAAGCAGCAGAGCCCGCCGGCGTACATGGCGTTTGCAAAAACGGCAGGGAGCACGGCAGCCCCGGCATCGACGATGGCTCCGGTGTAGCCGAGGACAGCAAGCTGGAGAACCAGGAGGATGCTTCCCGCGGAGATGCCGATCATGATCCCAAGGTCCTGGATGACCACGAGAAGGCTTGAGGCAATCCCCGCCTTATTTCCCGGGATCGACCCCATGATCTCGATCGTGTTTGGGCCCTGGAAGATCGAACGGAAAAGGCCGGCAAGGATGAGCGCAACAGCGATGAGAATCACACTCTGAATAAAAAAACCGTACCCGCACAGGAAAAACGCTGCGCCCATCCCGAGCACGCCAAAGGCGGGGTAGTTCTTCGAGGGTCGGGTGTCGTAGGCCCAGCCAAAGAACGGGCCACTCACGATCATGGCCACCGGCATCACAAAGGCCATGAGCCCCACCTGCGTGGGCTTCCATCCCATGACGCCCTCGAAGTAGAACGGCAGGGTGATGATCAGAATGAAGGTGGCGACAAAGTAGAGGATGAGGCTTATTGAGGGGAGCATAAAGACCCGGTTGGTGACAAAGGAGAGGTTGATAAGCGGGACGCGGGCCGTGCGCTCCCGGTACACAAAGATGGCAAGGGCCACAACGCCCGCCACTGCGCTCGCCGTGATCCTGACAGGGTCAAGCGGCGGGTTCGCGAGTTCGTTTAGGAAAAACGCGAGTGCCGTCATGACGAGGATCAAAAAGACGGCTCCCGGGTAGTCGATCGATGAGGGCCCGGCATCCGGGGTTCCGGCCCGGAGGTACCGGAGCGCAAAGACGACAAGGACGCAGCCGATCGGGACATTGACAAAGAAGATAAACGGCCAGCCAAAGGAGTCCACAAGGATGCCGCCAAGCGCCGGGCCTACGATAAGGCCGAGTGCAACGGTTGCCGTGATATAACCCATGGCCCGGCCGCGTTCGCCGGCCGGGAAGGTCTGCATGACGATTGCCATGGAGATCGACATCATCATTGCCGCCCCAAGGCCCTGGACGATACGGGCGGCGACAAGGAGGGGCAGCGAGCCGGCAAGCCCGCAGGCAAACGAGGCGGCAACAAAGATCGCAAGGCCGAGGGTAAAGAGCCGGGCCATGCCGATCCGGCCCGCGAGCGTGCCAAAGATGATCACGGTGGCGACGATCGTCATTATGTATGCCGTTGCAATCCACTGGGACTGGCCAAGTGTTACGCCAAATGCAGCGGTGATCGTGGGGAGCGCGATGGCAACGATATTGTTGTCGAGCACGGCCATGAAGCAGGCCACAAGGATCACAAGGAGGATTGCGATCCGGTGCCGGTAGGTAAATGCCTCGCTGCCAGCCGGTGTATTATCTGCGGGAGTGTCGGTCATGGCATGGCTCCGGTAAAAAACGATTACGAGATCTCTTGTGGCAGGAGGAAAAGACCCTGCCGATCCCGGCAAATGGTCTTATTTCCCGAAAAATTCTGCAACTTCTTTGAGGTATTTTCGTATCGGGAGACTCCTTGGGGCACTTCTCCCCGTTGATCTGCAGGTTCCCGGGCACCGGCAGGTGCATACACCCGAACCCAAGGATCGACATGTCGCGGGAAACCTGCGGGAATCTCCCGTACAAAAGGGTTTCTCCCTTATTAGTACTAGAAGTGACATTTGGTGTTAAAAAAAGGAACAGGGAACAAAAGGCCAGTTCGTGCACTTGAGGATACCAGGGTACAGCAACAGGAAAGGCCATCCTTTACGAGACCCGGCGCCGGACCGTTGTGGGATCGTTTGCCAGGTACAGCGGCGTTTCGCTGGCCGCATACCTCCTCATATTTTCCGCGAATGCCCGGGCGATACCTTCGTATGAAACATCCGTGACACCGGCAATATGGGGTGTGGCAATGACATTTTCACGAAAGATCGGGTGCGTCATGTCCACGGGTTCATCCCAGAAGACATCGAGCCCGGCGCCGGCGATATGTCCGCTTTTCAGGGCAGCAAGCAGGGCATCCGGGTCGAGGAGGCCGCCCCGGGCCACATTGACGAGGAAGGCGCCCTTTTTCATCGCGGCAATCTCCTTTACACCGCAGAGGTGGAACCGGTCCGGGGTGTAGTTGATGCAGAGCACCACGTAATCGGCCCCGGCAAGTGCAGCGGGGAGCTCGACAAGGGAGTATGCACGGGCAATCTCTACGCCGGGCACCGTTCGGCCGGGGTGGTCATCCACGGTCGTTATCCTGACCTTAAAGCCGGCGATCCGCCGGGCGAGTTCTCTCCCGATCCCGCCCAGGCCCACGATGCAGACGGTTTTTCCGAGGAGCGCCTGCCCCTCGGGAGAGCCCCACGGGAGGGTTTTGTTCTCTTCCCGTGCCCGTGAAAGCCGGTTCCAGTTCCGGGAAAGCATGAGCATGAAGAGGATTGCGTGCTCGGCAACCGATGCAGCATTACCGGACTCTTCACTGGGGATCCGTGCTACCATGACGCCGTTTTTTGTTGCCGCCCCGATGTCCACGCTCTCGAGGCCCACGCCGAACTGCTGGATAAGTCCGAACGTGCCCTTCCTGATGAGCTCCTCGTCTACCCGGTTCACGGTTGGCACAACCACGTCCGCCTCTGCGATGTGCGGGCCGATCTTGTCGGGAGGAAAGGCAAGGATCTCATCGTCCGGGAGAAGGGTGGCAAGCTGCCTCCGGGCCTCGGGAAAGCCCTCGCCGCAGAAGAGGATCTTCATATGTATTTCCGGTAGGTATTCCCGGGTGATCAGTGCATCGGTCCAGGCAGACACCGATGGGTATTTCTGGCACCCGGGAATGGCTTACAGCGCTGATTGGGGAGTGGCCCCTTATGAAGAGGTCCGGAGCGCCGCGATGAGGTTTTGCTCATCACCACCTGCCTCGTACTGGTCAGCCGCCAGCGTCCGGGCCGAGACGACCGCTGAGAGCCGGGGGTCAAATTTTTCAGCCTGTGCGTACTCGTCCAGCGCTTTCCGGTAGGAGTCCAGGGAATCGAGGAAGACGGCATGCTGTTCCTGGTATTGTGTGGCGGCGAGCATCAGGCAGGCATCCCCGTCCCGCAGCAGGATCAGTGCGTTTTTTGGCTGGATCGAGAGCGCGGTATCGTAATACGCGATCGCCCCGGGGTAATCCCCGTTCCAGTAGGAGAAATCCCCCATCCTGACCAGGACTGCCGGGTCATTGGGGGTCGAGGAGAATAACTGCTGGTAGATCTGTTCGGCATTTCCTTTCTGTCCTGAGTGTATCAGGGCCTCGGCTTTCTTTTTTAACAGAACGGGATCGCCCGGATTTGTGGCCAAAGCATCGTTATACAGGGCAAGCGCAATACCGGACTGGTTGACGAGCATGAAGCCATCTCCCGCCGTGGCCTGGCCACCCTGCACGATACCTGCCGGTGTTACTCCCGGGAAAAGAAGCGGGAGGACAACGACGATCCCTACGATGAGCGCAAGGGCCAGCAGGAGGATCCATTTCGTTTGCATGGTTTGTTCACGCTTTTCCCGGCAG
>JBEKTA010000114.1:0-5104 GCA_049516515.1 Methanoregula sp.
AACCGCTCCTTTGTATTTTATGAGGTTGGGGAGCTTGAGAAGCCAGGTAAAAAATCCCAGTACTACCGCTGAGAGAAGACCAACAAGGACAGAACTGACGATGGCAGTAGAAACATATACTTCAAACGCGGTTTTAAGCCGGGCCGATATAAGGTCATTGCGGAGCTGGGAGTACTGTTCCCGCCTCGCTTTCATCTTCATACCGAGCAGGTTGAAGCAGAACCGTTCAAAACTATTCATACAGGTCCTTCCTTACACGTTCGATAACAACTTCCGGCTCACGGTAATAGGAAATGAGGATCTTTGCGACATCCTTGTAATGCCGGATCTTTTTGATGCGCATCCACTCCAGCACCTCCTGCCGGCGCTTGAGTTCCTCGCGCATCCGGTTCTCATTCCAGCCCCGGGCCTCCATGATCTCTTCAAGGATGTAGGACTTCCCCGAATAGGTGATCTCATCTGTCGCTGACCGCCATTTGAAGACCTCATTGGTGATCAGTTCGTTGGTCCGTGGGTCGATATCGAGGATCTCGACAATCTGCTTGTTCCGGCGGATACGTTTGCCGCCCACTCGTGCCTGTACCTGGATGCAGACAATATCAAGAGCCGAAAGCATGTTACGCGGCACATCCATGGGCGGGTTCTCGATACGGTGGACGACACTCGATACCGAGTCCGCGTGAATCGTGGAGTACGTGACATGGCCGGTGCTCATCGCCTGGAAGAGTGTCTGGCACTCCTTGCCACGGACTTCTCCAACGATGATGTACTCCGGCCGCTGCCGCATGGCTGCACGCAGGAGTTCGTACATGTTAATCTCCCCGCGTCCTGCCGTATCAAACGAATCACGGGTCACGCTCGGGATCCAGTTGGGATGGGGAAGCTTCACTTCACGGGTATCTTCAAGGCTGACGATCTTCGCCATCGGGGGGATGAAAAGTGAGATCGCGTTTAACGACGTGGTTTTACCGGATGCAGTCCCCCCGGCAAAGATTGCGGATTTGCCGTTCTCGACGGCAAGCCAGATATAAGCGACGGACAGCGGGGCAAACGTGTGCCATTCGATGAGATCGGTCGGGGTGATCGGCTCATCCTTAAACTTACGGATGGTAAATGTGGACCCATGGGCGGTTACCTCCTGCCCGAGAGTCATCTGGATACGGGAACCATCGCTCATGCTTGCATCGAGAATCGGTTCTGCAATGGAGATGTACTTGCCGGCACGCTGGGCAAGTTTAGTGACAAACGAGTCAAGCTCTTCGGCATTGTGGTAGGTCAGCGTCGTCTTCATCGACTCGTAACTGGCATGGAATGCAAATAGCGGAACGTTGACACCATCGCAGGAAATATCCTCGATGTACTTGTCATGCATGATCGCATCGATCAGGCCGTCGCCCAGAAAATCCTTATGCATATTATACAGGATCTTCTCGCGCTGGACAGGGCTCAGCTTGATCCCGTAATCAGCAAGAATATCATCCACCGAACTCCTGAGCTGGCGCCGTGCCTCTTCTTTGGAGATATCCTTGGTGTTGATATCGAGCGTTTCAAAGAGGCGTTCTTTTAATTCCTTTAACAGGTCTTTCTCAGGTTCGGAAAGGACAGGTTCAATAACCTGGTACGTGTATTCATGGGTTGAGTGGTCATAGATGACCCGGACATAGGCGTAGGGAGCATTGACCGGGTACATCTCCATCTCTTCGACACCCGGTTGCGATTCGAAGGAAAGATCTACCAGAGGGCCATGCTCTTTGGGATTGTATTCCACGGTTGCTGAGTGTATGACGCTGAAAAGCGCTGAAAACCGGGATTTTTTTGTCGCAGCCGGGGTTGCCTTTTCTTCATCGAACGAGAACTCGGATTCGAGATCCTTGAACCCGGCCGTCGAGAATTCCCGTTTCCAGATATCCGCAAGCTCCGGCGGAAGGGTTCCGGTCCCGGTGCTCTCAAAAGCATTTATTCTTCCGTGAAGTTTGATCTCTTCTACCTGGAATGTCGCACCTTTGGGGAGGATAAGTCCCGAGAGATCGGAGAGCTGGTCCACAGAGATGATCCGATCGTCCTTTTCACCTGTACCGGTGTCATCAGCATATTGCTTTGAGGAGGCATTCGGGGTTACCTTCTTTTTCCTGAAAAATGAGGATGCCTTGTGATCCCGGGGATCTTCTTCTATAATTTCGACAACGGGCACGGGTTGGGGTTCGATAGCAGGAGGAACAGCATTTTCTTCAGCCGGGGAAGAAATGGGAGCAGCGGGTACGGTCCCCGATTGTGCCAGAAACCTTCCCAGCACATCACGCACATCGGTTCCGCTCATGCCCGGGGGCTGTTGAACCGGTTCGGGTGATGGCATATCTTCAAGCAGGTCATCGAAATCTTCCGTATCAGGTAGGGCAGGACCCGGCACATCGGCAGTCTCCGGAGTAGGCTCATGAGCGGGGCCGGTCTGGTTCATGCCAAGTTTCTGTATAAGTGCAGAGAAATCTCCCGTACCACCCGGTTCCGGTACTCCGGATCCGGGATTCTTTCCTGGGGGTGATGTTGTCGGGACTGCCGGTTCACCGGCCGGAGCCGGTGCACTCTCGGAAGTGTTGCCGGTCTGATTCATGCCAAGTTTCTGTATGAGTGCAGAGAAATCTCCCGCACCACCCGGTTCCGGTACTCCGGATCCGTAAGTCTGTTCCGGGGGCGATGTTGTCGGGACTGCCGGTTCACCGGCCGGAGCCTGTGCACCCCGGATTTTTTTTAGAAGGGTACTAATATCATCTTGAGCCTCATCATCATGTGATTTCAACCTGAACCTCCTCCTATCGGGTGATCTTGCTCACAGGGATTTTTATAAAAGATTATTTTATCTCGGACTATATCTACCCTCTGAAACAATGCGGGAAAGACCTTGGACAATGCACATGCCTCATCCGGATCGGATCTCACCCTCCCACCTCGTTCTGGATACTCCTGATCAGGACCCGCATGAGGCCGAGCTGGACATCTGCACGGGTGATGATGCAGATGAACAGATCTCCGCAGGGTGCAATAATAAATTTATTATCCGCTGTTTCGAGAATCAGCTGATTGGGCTGCCCGAGGTTCATATCCTGGGCGATCTTGGTTCCGGCCCGCAGGAGATCCTCAGCGCGTGCAGCCACATGCTCAAAATCCCCCTCACCCAGGGACTGTACCGGAAACCCTTCATAGAACGCGGAGACCGCCACGACGCCGGGCTGGCTGATGATTTTTGTAATGGTGGATTCATCGAGGAATGTAGGGGCATTCCGGGGAGACACAGAGTTCTTTGCCGGGGCAGGGGCAATGGTCTCTTCAGAACGGGCGGCTTCTATGAGCAAACCGCCCTTCGTACACATTTCCAGAGCCTCTGAAAAATCCTCATCGCCGTACACCCTCATGATAAAATTCTGCTGCGGCAGACCGGTATCGCTACCAGAGGCAGCCATCAGGTTCTGGACGGCAGATGCCCCCCGGTAAACGCCGTATTTGTCTTTAAAGTATGCGGCAACCAAGTCTCCCTTACGCGTAAGAATAAAGCCCTTTCCCCGGCCGGAGTCGATCATGATTACCCCTTTAAACGCCATCAGGTACTGGAGCATACCCTCTTTCTGAGGGTTTATAATGACACCCCCCTCTGTCCCTGCCGGCAGTTTCATAAAAATGGGTCTAAAGAAAGGCGAACTAAAGAGCCGCGACGATGCGTTCCTTGTTCTTCTTTAATTCGTAGCGAATTCTTCCGATATTTGCCGTTGTATCCGCAACGAGGGCGATCAATTCGTCCGCCGACAGGGGGGCAAGAATAATAGGACCTTTCTCCAGTTCAACAAGCATCTGGGAGAGTTCGCCTTTCCCCAGAGTATTTCCCATTGCTTCAGAGGTACCGAGACCTGTCGAGGCCATGGCACCGAGTGCCTCGATATCTACCTTACCGGAAACCGCACTTTCGATCACGAACCCGTCTCGTCCCACGACCACTGCTGCGGATACCCCCTCAACCCTCAGAAACTCCTCTAATAACGGCTTGAGCATCTTCCCACCACTTAATAAATGTTACTCTCTTGCTTTTTTCCTATTAAAATGTTGGGTTTTTTATCTGGAGGAACGTGCGGATTCACCCTTATAATACCAAAAACGGCAGCTGGAGAGACCGGTATTTTAAACAACAGTCAGACAAACGCCTTATTAAAAAACAGGAGAAATAAGACTACCAGAATTCCCGATATCTGTACCCGTTAATATTTGGAGAGGAGACATACCAAAGATTTAGAGAAAAAGAAACTATATACAAGAATGCGATCATTAGAGTGATCATGCAACTTCCCCGCGGAACCTTCCGCGAGATCCAGAAGAACCAGAAAACCGGAGACCTTCTTAAAGAGCTGGAGCGGGGGAGGTTCTCCGGGATCTGCAGTATCTCGTGCCGGGATAGTATCAGCACGCTCGTGCTGAAATCGGGAACCTGCATCCTTGCGGAGTATAATACCTTCAAGGGCGATGCCGCACTTGAGGGTCTGCTCCAGGCCCTCACAGAAGAGGATATTGATGCTGCGCTCTCAACGCTGGACGAGGCACAGATTCAGCTTTCCCTGGAGTTCAACAAATCCGAGCGGATAACAAAAACCGGCCGTACCTCACCGGCACCCCAGAAACCCGCAAACCAGCCGGTCCATCCGGCTCACCGGGCAATGGAGAGAAAAACCGGCCCGGCCCCGGTAACAAATCTCACTCTGCCTCATGAAAAATGGTCAAATCCCGTTGCACAACCAGCGAAAATGACACCTCGTCCCCTTGCTGGTCCGAAAAATCCCGCAAACGGACCTCCGGCATCGATCCGGGCAACACCTGCGCCGGTTCCCAAGGAGAGGGAGATCCCGGATAAAGAGGCCGCACAAAACAGTTCAGAGAACGCCTTTGATACGTTTGATTCCATGAACCTCGACCAAGTGACGGACAAGATCAGGGACGATTGCAAAACGATGGTAAAAAATCTCCATCTTGATCATCTGATGGACCGGGACTAGGTAAAAGGGAGGCCGGCAGGATGTCCATCGTCTTTGGTATTGGCGAGGCGCTTTTTGCGCGGCTTCGTTCAACA
>JBEKTA010000115.1:0-4958 GCA_049516515.1 Methanoregula sp.
GCACAACGTGTTCACCCTGGCGGATTGCCGGGCGGATACGGATAAGTCGCTTTTCCGGGCCCGGAATGGACCCCTTGATGACAACGTATGCATTCCGGAGCACACCGTAATTGAGGAAGCCTCCTGCTGGTGTGATCTCGGCTCCGTTTTCACCGATCTTCAGGATGCGCTTGTTGAACTCGGTACGCTGCTGGAAGCCCATCTGGCCGCTCTGCGGGACCTGCCACCGCACATGGTGGGGGTTCCAGGGTCCGAGTGTACCAACATGACGCTCTTTCCCGCCGACAGAGTGTTTCCTCTTTCGGAGAGCTACACCCCAGCGCTTGGCCGGTCCCTGCGTGCCTTTACCGATTGTGATTGCCGTGATATCGGCGTACGCACCGGACTCGAGCACATTGGTGAGCCGGATCTCTTTTCCAAGCACACCAAGGGCAAATTCGTACTGTTTCGCGCAGTCTCCGCCGGCGATCTTGATCTCCATAAGGTCGGGCACCTTCTTTGGCACACCAGTTATGGTAGCAGGCTGAGTGTACGCGACCGCGTAGATCTCTGCCACCTGATTTGCGGCAAGGGCATCAGCAAATTTCTTTTTTGCTGCTGCACTGTCGTAGTTCTTGGGCTCGGTCACCCTGCGGTAGAGCTGGTTGTCCAGCGGTTCTGCCCAGATCTCCGTAAACGCATGTTTGCCGTAGGTATCCTGCGAGTATGCCCGGATGGCGGCAACTTTCATGGTCGGGATCTCGATAATGGTGACCGGCACCATGATCTCCTTGCCCTCAGTCGGGCTGTCCTTGTGGTCATCAACCATGAGAACATGCGTCATCCCCACTTTGTAGCCGGCAAAGCCAAGCAACGCGGGTGCGCCCGTGTGCTGTGGCCAGGACTTGTATTTGGGTATGGGGCTCTGTGCACGTTTTCGTGGGCTGAATGCCAGCGAGCCTCGGCGTGGTCTGTTTATCTTTGGCATGTGTCAATCAATCCTTTACATTCGTGTTTCTGGTTTTTTACTGGACACGAACTTTTCTAGATGAATCCGAGACTGAAGTGATATCACTTGCCTGTCTGGTAAGCCAACACGCGATCCGGCACCACGTTTAAGACCGAACATACCCGCATTGTGCTGGTACGATCCGTCCTGTCGTGTGCCGGTTGTCCCGGAAACCGGATGGCAGGGATGGTTACATCCCGCCAACGGTAAAATTCCGGCGTTTTCTTTTTCTCGCGAAAGAAGACCCTGACATTGACGTATCCCCGATTTTTTATCAAGGGAACAGGCTCGTTTCAGAAAACGTCCACCTAAACGTCCTAGTCAGATCCAACTCTGTCAGCCCGTTGTGAAGAATCACAACTCCTTCTCGGGATCCTCCGCATGGATGCGGAGGTCACCAATCGGGAAAATACCCACGGCAGCATCATTCCCTGTGTCTAGTCCGGGATTGATTCCGCCGGTGCTGCACATATTATACGGGTATGTGCGGCAAGGATACTCCCATATCGGCTTCCTTAAATATTGATTAAAAAAGCATATATATTTATGCCAGCGTCCCGGGTATCATGCACCGATCCCGCGACAACGGATCGTTTTTAAAGATCTATCGTTGACCAGCATCCTGTAGACTAGCCAAAATAGATCTCTCCTTCATCGGTGATATAGATCTGCACGTCTTCGCAGATACACCGGGCCTTGTACGACTGAGGACGGGATTCGCGCAGGCGGTTGATGAGCGAGATCGTATCGTACTTCACCTTGATCTTGGCTTTTTCAGCCTCGGCAAAGATCATGCCCGGGACTTCGAACAGATCTGTTCCGGGATGAATGGTGCAGAGATGCGTTGCATCAAGGGTATACAAAAATTCAAGCGTTTCCTTTGCCCGCCGTATATTTTCCATTGCAGATTTTTCGATCGTGCAGACATTCGCTTTTGAAGTGTTGATGATGTCTGCGATCTGCTGCTGGGTCATTCCCTGTTTCCGGTACCGAAGCACCTCTCTCTGCCGGTCGGTGAGCAGACCATCTTTCATATTATCCATTCCATCACAGTGACTTAAACACTTTTCGTTAACATCGTGACTCTTGCAAGGATCTACGGGAAAATGGATGGATCAAGGAATGCCGGATTGTCGTTCTCTCAACGGATCACACACGGCCAAAACAAGATGTCACAAATCTTTAGGAGGACCTTCCTGAGGCAATCCCGAAGTTTCTCATCCATCCCCGTGTATTCCGGCACGCACCGGGTTTCAGGCAGAAAGTGAAACTACAGCAGCTCAAAAACAAAGAACCGCATATCCGACGTAAAAAATGATTTCAAAATCTTTATAAGAATACCGGGTCATAATAACGTGTTATAAAACAAAATAGAGGTGAAATTTCAATGGTTGTTAAAGTAGGCGTAGCCAAGTTAGGCAATATTGCAAGTGGTGTAATGGCAGAACTGCTTCTTGATGAGAGAGCAGACCGTGAAGACATGCAGACATTCATGGCGACCAGCGGCACAAAACTCGAGCCGGCAGATGTCGACCGTGTAGTTTCCAACCTGAAGGCATACAATCCGGACTTCTGTATTGTAGTCTCCCCCAACGGGGTTCTCCCCGGCCCGACCGGAGCCCGCGAACAGCTCGCTGCAGCAGGTATCCCGACTATCATCATCACTGACGATGTAACCACGAAGAAGGAGTGGGAAGGCGTCAAGGCTGACACAAAGTTCGGCTATATCATTATGAAGGCAGACTCCATGATTGGTGCACGCCGCGAATTCCTCGACCCCGTCGAGATGGCCGACTACAACGGTAACCTCGTCAAAGTTCTGGCACTCACCGGTGCATTCCGGAAACTCCAGATCGCACTCGACAAGGTCATCGATCAGGTCAAGGCCGGCAAGAAGGGCACAGAAATTGAGCTCCCCAAGATCATCATGACCACTGACAAGGCGGTCGACGGCGAGTTCACCAACCCCTACGCCCTTGCAAAGGCACGCGCTGCCCACGAGATCGCCATGGCTGTTGCAGGCCAGAACGTCAAGGGCTGCTTCATGACCAAAGAATGGGAGAAATATATCCCGATCGTTGCAAGCGCTCACGAGATGATGAGGGTCGCAGCAGACCTCTGTGACCAGGCACGCGAGCTCGAGAAAGCAGGTGACAGCATCCTGCGCCAGCCCCACAAGAAGGATGGCATGCTCGTCCGCAAGAACAAACTCGTTGCAAAATTCGAGTGAATTTTTTTTATCTTTTTTCTTCTTTTTACTACATTTCGTAATCCTAATCCTCTACCGGGTCACCGGCCTTCGTTCCGATAGTACAGGCCAAGATCTTCGGGGAGGGTCAAAATAATGGGTTCGTTATGGAGACGCTCCATGAACGCCGAGTCACTCGTGGATAACGGATTCGGGTTAATCCGGGAGATCAGCGAACAGAATGCGGAAAAGTTCTCTGCTTTTTCCCGGCCAAAAAAGATGGCCATGTTGAACGCATAGGTGCCCAGTTTCCTGTAGAACGAAATGACTTCGAGGATCCCTTCTGCCAGTGGATCAATATAGCTTTCCAACTCATCCAGCCGGGCAACCGGCAGAAGGCCCCGCACCTCGCGCTCTCCCACCGGCACCGCGTGGGCAGACCAGAGGATTTCATCTCCAAAGAGGTACCGGTTCGATGACTGTTCCTGCTCCCGTACGGCATCCCAGTACCGGTCCCCGGTCTTATCGTAGTACTTTTTACAGGCTGACAGGTATCGCTCTGCTATCCACGACGGACGATGATCGGCGATACCCTGCATATGGGGATGGACGATGCTTGCCCCGGCAGAGGACAGATAATTCCAGTTGATGCTGGGATAACCATCAGATGAAAGGAGTGATTCGATCTGGGCATGGAGCGCATCGGCAATCTGTTGCCGCGTGAAGGCCGACACCGTATGCTCGCGTGTTATCACGGTTACAGAGTGTAACTCCGCAAACGGGAACATGTTGGGAAACGTGACACTTTCACCTTTGAGGATACGGTTCCCGTCAGGAAATGTCGGGGTGATCGAAAATATACTCTCCCGACAGAAGGGACAGCCTTCCGAGGTATCAGATACCTTCAGGGTCTGATCGATATGCCGCTTGAGTCGCTCCGGACTGATCCGGCACCGCAGGCCGGTCAGGCACTCCTCCCGGTATTGTAACGGTCCCCGCCCGGTGGCAACGTCAGTTACGGTAAACAGATCCATATCCTAAAGGGAGTACTTCTTTTGGACCAGATAGTCATTTGCAATTTCCCTTTAAGTTGACAGGATAGTCCTGTATACAGGATCTCTCATGCACCAGAGGTCAAAGACGAAAAAGAAAAAAAGATTTTTTCCTATCTGCCATGGTTCCCGAAGGGAACCTTTTCGGCGGTATTTTAAAAGCAGATGGTTTGGATCTACTTATACGACATACTTGCCGAGCAGGCGGATAGATGTGGTCATGTCGGGACCGAGTGGTGAACCGAAGATGATCTGGGTAACACCGGCCTTTGTGAGGTCTTCGCACTTTGCCTTGACCATTTCAGGAGTGCCTGCAATGGTAAATGCGTCGATCTCCTTGTCGCCTACAAGTTCTCCAACTGTCTTGAAGTCGAACTTGCCGAGTGCATCCTTGATCTTTGCCACGTTGTGGAGGTCAAGACCGTGGCGGGTGAGCAGTGCTTCCGGAGAGCCGGCTGCAATGAATGCGGCCACAATCTTTGCTGCATTGCGTGCCTTCTTCTCGCTGCGGTCAATCGACATGGCGGTGTATGCACCGACATCAAAGGTCTTCTTGCCTGCTGCATCGGATGCCTTCTTGATGATCGGGATCGCAATCTGGAAGTCCTTCGGGTTGGATGCGTTGATCAATGCACCGTCGCCGACCTTTCCGGCGAGCTCAAGAACCTTGGGGCCCTGTGCACCGATGTAGACCGGGATACCCTTCTTGCCGGGGAGAGTGACACCAGTC
>JBEKTA010000116.1:0-4955 GCA_049516515.1 Methanoregula sp.
GAGAATCGAGACATCGATCACGCTGTACGGTGCATCAGGATGAAGGTGCCCGCCGACAATCGGCACGCCGAACTGGGCGGACGCATCGTGCATCCCTTTAACCACCTGCTCGTGGATACGGGACTCCTTTGGCATCGAAAATACATCCACCATCGCGATCGGCTTCCCGCCCATGGCGGCGATATCATGGATATTGACAAGGACCGAGCAGTACCCGGCCCAGTACGGGTCGGACTCCATGAGACGGCTCCAGATGCCATCGGCTGCAAGAAGCAGTGCCTCGCCATTGTTCTCGATGACTGCCGCATCCTCGCCAAACGAGGCAACGACATGGGGGGCATCGATCCTGAGGGCCTTGACCATCTCTCCGATGGCATGTTTGCGCTTCACTCCTTCATATTCCCTGACTACCTGCGCGATCTTTGTTGTGGAACAGTCAGAAACCACTATTGTCACCCGGATATTCACCACTGGATAGAATGTGGTACGCTATGTGGGGTCTCATCAGAGATAATTTATTTGATAGGGGGTCGACACCTTTGGTATGGAATGGGCAGAGAAATATCGTCCTCTACATCTGGCGGATATTGCGGGGAACACCACCGCGATACGACAGATGGCGGACTGGGCAAAGACCTGGACATTCCGGTCAAAACCTCTTCTGCTCTATGGCAAGCCCGGCATTGGTAAGACGTCTGCGGCGTACGCTCTTGCCCGGGATATGAAATGGGATGTGATCGAGCTCAACGCAAGCGACCAGAGAACGGCTGCCGTGATCGAGAGGATTGCCGGCGCCGGCAGCACCACGGCGAGCCTGACCGGGTCTCTGCGGAAACTTATCGTGATGGATGAGGCCGACAACCTGCAGGGAACTGCTGACCGGGGCGGGGCAAAGGCAATCATCGAATGCATAAAAAACGCCCGGCAGCCCATTGTCCTTATCGCAAACGATCTCTACGGCCTTGCCCCGGAGCTCCGGGTGCGCTGCGAGCCGGTTCAGTTCAGGGCGCTTGTGGCCCGGTCGATCGCCCCCCGGCTCAAATTTATCTGCGCAACCGAGAAGATCGCCTGCTCGGAAGCGGCGATCCACGAGATAGCCGAGAGTGCCGGGGGGGACATGAGGGCGGCCGTGAACATGCTCTATGCCGCGGCAATCGGCCGCGAATCGCTGGCAGAGGACCAGGTGCATACCTCCCAGAAAGATGAACGGGTCTCGATCTTCTCGCTCGTTTCAGCAGTATTCTCAAAGACCCCTGACGAGGACCTGATGAGACTGTCGTGGGACGTCGATGATACACCCGACAATATCGAGCAGTGGGTGGAGGGTAACGTGCACGTTATTGCCGATCCCGTCGCTATGGAACGGGCCTATCGCTCGCTTGCACGGGCCGACGAGTACATCGGGTACACCTACCGGCGCCAGTACCACACGCTCTGGCGGTACGCGACAGCGGTGATGCTTCTCGGCGTCGCCGATGCAGCCGGAGGAACGGGCATCCACACCCGGATTATGCCTCCCGAGCGTTGGCAGAAGATGTCCACGGCAAAAAAGCAGAAGGCGATCCGGTACACCGTGCTCTCACGCCTCGCTGCTGCCATGCAGATCCCCCAGACCACCCTGCGCGAGAAGTACCTGAGTACCATCGCCCTTCTCGTGGAGCACGACCCTGAAACATTCACCCGCGAACTGATGCTTGACGCCGACGGGCTCAACTTCTTCTTAAACGACCGGGCCCGGTCGCTGGAGATCATAAAAGCAGTGACAAAGACTGAACGCGAGCAGGAACTGGAACAGAAGAAAAAAGGCAGGAAACCAAAAGCCGCCACGGCAGGTGGGGAACCCGATCCGATCGCTCAACCAGAGACAAAACCCCCGGTGCCAATTCCTGATGTGCCGCCGGACAAGACTGCGACCACACCCGCACCGGATCCCTCCGACAAGAAACCGGTGGCCAATAATCAGTCGACGCTCTTTGACGGGTTCTGACCGCGCCGGTAATAATAGTGGAGCAGCACGCCGCAGTCGACGATCTCTCCCCCGTTCCCGTAGGATTCAAAACCAAGATGGCAGACCACAAGATCGCAGTCGAGCTGTTTTGCAAGCGCGATGAGCGGGGGGATCATCTCTTCTGCCGGGCGGACGGCATACAGGACATCGGCACCTGCATAGCAGGACAGATCGGGCGAAAAGATATCGTCTCGGGTAAAGGAGAGCCAGTCCGGCAGCAGGCAGGGATGGATATCGGTAGCCCGTACGCTGACGCCCGCATCGTGAACGCGCTGCGCGGCATCAGGGTTCTTCCCCACACCGATCTCGACGGGATGGAAATAGTGTTTTGCGATATACGCACCGACGCAGTGCTCAATATGTTTATAGCCATCCATCCAATACATGTGAGCGATGCGGCTCCATATCTTTTGGGATCAACTCTCCCCGGAAGGCCTCCAGCTTCCGGTAGGCAGGCTGATCTCGGCGGTGACCGGGTTACCTGTCGGGGTTGTTGAGAACCCGGTACGCATCATGGGTTTTGTAAATGCGCGAAAACAGATCGATGCGCAGGTACAGCTAGACCACCTTGCCGCTTACAAACACCAGCACAATATATCCGATCCCATCCTGCTCGTGGTCAGCCAGGATCTCTTTAACCCCGGCCATTCCGCCCTTTTCGGCCTTGCACGGGAATCCACCGGGGTTGCGGTGCTCTCCACGGCCCGGCTCTCAAACGAATATTACGGGCTTCCACCTTCCGACGACGACCTGATCGACCGGCTGGTAAAGGAGGGGGCACACGAGGTCGGTCACCTGATGGGGCTTGCCCATTGCCGCAACCGCGAGTGCATCATGTTCTGCCCGGACACGCTCGATGAACTTAACGGGAAAAAGAAAATTTTCTGCGAGTCCTGCCGGCAGCAGATTGAACAGCGGCTCATGCCGCAGATCGACCAGATCTGATACGTTTTTATTCCCTCCTGACAGAGACCCCTGATTGTGCCTCCCCGTATTTCACAACGATTATGATCGGGGAGATCCAATCGGTCTCACAAGAGTATTTCTCACGACGATTCTTGCCGGGAATCAGCCATGCAGAGCAGATATGTTCAAACGGGTTCTTGTTGCCACCGATTTTTCGCGCCTCGCAGACCGGGTGCTGGAATGTATTGGTGAGATCCCCGGCATGGAGGAGATCATCATTCTGCATGTACAAACCGGGGAGAACGGAAGGATATGGTACCTCCTGCCCGGCTGCTCCAGGAAAAAGAACACCCCCTTGCCCCGATCAGTATTTCGGTCCGGTCACTGCTGGTGGAGAGCGAATACGGGGATATCGTGCGCGGGATCACCGGTACCGCCACCCGGGAACGTGCCTCGCTTATCGTGACGGGGGCACGGTGTGATTTTGCCGCCGGCAACCTCAAAGGTGCAAATGCCTTACCCATGCGCCGCCAGCCGACAGCATAAAAGGAGAGAATCATCCGGGCAGGGGGAGAACCTCGATCTCCATCGTACTGATCTTCTCGTAGATCTTTCTGGACCGGATCATGGGCCAGAGTTCGTAGAGCAGTACGGTGATCGGCTCCCACATCGCCGCCCACCCGATGATCAGCATCGAATCGGACAGGAGCTGGGACAGAATATGATTATCCATGTTTGCAACGAGCTGGCGGGCGACAAGGGCGACGGCCAGAAACGAGAGCCCGATGACAAGACTGATCCGGCCAAACCGTAATTTCGACCGGAATTTCCGGTCTGCAACAAGCATCCTGTAATGGAAATGGGTATGGATGGCCGGGATGATCTTCTGTGCTTCTTCACTTCCGACAAGCGCAGGAGGCAGGTAAATGAGAATCTTAAATTTTGTCTTTACCGGGAAATCCCGAACCGTATCCACGATATAGTGTTCTGCTTCAGTATCGATCTCTTTTTCATAAAACGGGGCCGGGTCAAAGGAGTTGAAGAGCTGGATAATGGAATTCAGTTTGATCTCGATCAGTACCCGGCCGTCCTTCTTGTGGTACATCGACTCAATATCCCGTACCGGTTCTGATGCGAGAGGCATGTTGTTTCTGTACAGCGGCAAAGCCAATAAACTTCACGAACCTGTGGCGAGCTGCCGGATATTTCTCCTGCAATATGCGACTCTGGCAGGAAGTCGTTTAAAAAAAACAGACCGCGGACCAGCCGGATGATCACGGCTCCAGTTCCCCGGAAAAGAACCCTAAAAAAATCTCTGATGAAAACGGATTATTCCTTGTCCCTGACGTACAGGATGCCATCAGGTTCACGGTAATCGGTTTTTATCACGATCGTATTGGAGATCCGGTTGAAGACCCGGAGTTTTGTCTGCGGCATCGCAAGCCACCCGATCAGGCAGTCAAGGACAAGGATGGGCATGAACGCTTTTCCCAGGCTCTCGATCGCGGCAGTCCCCCAGTGGATCTTTGTGCCGTCACGGTTCACGACCCGGATATTCATGACCATCTTCCCGATCGACTGGCCCTTGTAACTTTCACAGATGGTCCAGTACAGGAAGAAGATAAGCGTCTCGATCCCGATATCAAACAGTCCCAGGTGTCCGAAATCCCAGAGAAAATGCATCTTCCAGTTGAAAGGTTCGAGAATACCCCCAATAATATTTAAGAAGAGTATCACGAGGATGATGTCGATGAGCCACGCCCAGAGCCGGGTAGACCACTTGGCAAGGTACAGGGTTTTGCCATGCTCCATCTTTGGGCGTTCCGGCTCTGTCACCGGCAGGGGTTCCGGGTCCGGTACAGGTGCCGGTACCGGCGTTGGTAAGGGGGAAGTCCCCGGGAATGCGTCTGCCATAGTATCGTATATGTATGCGGTATGAGTGAATGAAGGTTACGAAACCAGCACGAGAAAAGAGACGTTTTCAGGCCACATGAGAACAACCCTTTTATGCGCGAAAGAAGTAACGTTAAAAAATCAGGCA
>JBEKTA010000117.1:0-4941 GCA_049516515.1 Methanoregula sp.
GCCCGCGGCGTGATCGTTCCCGCCGTGCTGGTGGCATAGCTCACCGAGTAGTTATTGCCGCCGTTGCCGTCGTTGACCGAAGCGGGCGTCACGGTGAGCGTCTTGCCGGCGCCGGCGTTCTTGTTGTTGAAGGCCTCCGTCCAGTTGGCCGTGTCGCCCGCGAAAGTCGCCGAGCCAGTACCTCCCGGACCCTGCACGGTCACGCCGCGCTGAAAGATGAGAGCGAAGGCTTCTGCCAGGATTCGCTCCAGAAGTTCCGCATCCAGCAATCGTAGGTTTGGCTGCATTTGCAATCGGCCCGGTTGATTCTTATCTGACAGGCATCTCCCGCTGCCTTTTGAGATTCTGGCGGTTACGGATATCCCTCCGGCAGAGGCGATGATGACGGAGATTTATCTCAACCGATCGGGCATCAATACGATCGAAGTCCCCCCGCAGAATGCGCATGTCGAGTGCGGGAGTCTCCTGAAGGTCCGGTTTGTGAACCGGGGTGCCCCCATTCATATCACAGCAACGACATCCAATGCCGGCATGTTTACAGATTTTTTCCACGAAAACATGTATGTGATCGATGAAGTGGTGCTCGGCATATCGTTACGAAAGGAGTGTGCCCCGGGTTTTTTCGACATCGACATTATCGCCGGCTATGGCGCAATGAAGGCCACCCTGCGGGTTGAGGTCATTGTAAAGCCCAGCCGGGGAGAACAGGCACTGGAAAAAGAACCCCCCGTCCAGCCTGAAGCCCACGGCCGGCCACACCTCCTGATGGTGGCAATGGCTCTGGGTCTTATCCTGTACAGCACCTGGTACTATACCAAAATTGAGTTCCTCAACATCGCGGCATTCATCGCCCTTATTGTCGGTGCACTGTTCGTATGGTACCGACAGACCTGATCCTTGCCGGCGCCGTTATCCTTCTCGCGCTTGCCATCGACCGGCTTATCGGCGATCCCCACTCGGCGTACCACCCGGTCGCTCTTCTGGGCCGGTTCATCGGCTGGTGGGGTCGGCCGGCCCGGTACTCCCCCCGCATCCAGCGTGCGGCCGGTATTTTCTTCTGGCTGGTGACGGTCGGCCTCTTTGCCCTCCCGTTCTTCCTGTTCGGGAGGTATGCCCCGTGGCTGGTCTTTCTTATCGGGGCACCGTTCCTTCTCAAGTGCTGTTTTGCCTGGCGGTCGCTTGAGGAGCACGCGCTCGGGGCGGTCGCCGCTCTTGAAAACGGCGTGGAGGCGGGCCGTGAACAGGTGAAACGGATGGTCTCCCGGGAGACGGCACAGCTCGATTATGAGCATATCCGGTCGGCCGCATATGAGTCCATGACCGAGAATCTCACCGACAGCATCGTATCCCCCCTTTTTTACTTTGCGCTGCTCTCCCTGTTTGGTCTAGGGCTTTTTGGGGCAGCGGTTTTCCGTGCCGCAAACACGATGGACGCGATGCTCGGGTACCGGGACGAGCGGGCCCGGCTGGGCTGGTGCTCCGCCCGGACGGATGATCTCCTCAACTATATCCCGGCCCGGATCACCACGTTCTTTCTCCTGGCCTATTTCCTCACGAAGGGTACTGCTGCCCGGGCATGGCAGGTGATGCGCCGGGACGGGAAGAAACGCCCGGGCTTCAACGGCGGCATTGTTATGGCGGCGATGGCCGGGGGCTGCGGCATCTGTTTTGACAAGCCGGGGGTCTATATGATCGGGAACGGGGAACGGTCGCTTGAAGCAGGCGGTCCGGCCATTGTCAAGGCGGTCAGGGCGATCACACTTTCGTTTGCGGCAATAACTGCAGCTACACTTATTTTATTGGCATGGTTGATCCATAGTACTGGTATATGAAATTAGAAGAACTGAGATTTGGCACTGAGCTTCTCAAGCGCGGCTTTGCATCCATGCAGAAAGGGGGCGTGATCATGGATGTCGTCAATGCCGAGCAGGCAACGATTGCCGAGGCAGCCGGTGCCGTCGCAGTCATGTCGCTTGAACGGGTGCCATCCGATATAAGGAAACAGGGCGGCGTCGCACGGATGGCAGACCCCGAGAAAGTCCAGGAGATCATCGATGCGGTCTCGATCCCGGTGATGGGAAAGGTCAGGATCGGCCACTTTGTCGAGGCGCAGGTGCTCGAAGTGCTCGGTGTCGATATGATTGACGAGAGCGAGGTGCTCACCCCCGCAGATGAGGAATTCCATATTGACAAGAAGCAGTTCAAGGTCCCGTTTGTCTGCGGCGCACGGAACCTTGGCGAAGCGCTGCGCCGGGTTAACGAAGGTGCAGCGATGATCCGTACCAAGGGCGAGGCAGGAACAGGAAACGTCGTTGAGGCAGTCCGCCACATGCGGGCGATCATGGGCGAGATCCGCAAGGTGCAGGGCATGGACGAGCAGGAGCGCATCAGCTATGCCCGGAGCATCGAGGCCCCGGCAGAGCTCGTCATCGAGTGTGCGACCCGCGGCCGGCTCCCGGTCGTAAACTTCTCGGCCGGCGGTATTGCCACCCCCTCGGATGCCGCGCTGATGATGCAGCTCGGGGCTGACGGCGTCTTTGTCGGGTCCGGGATCTTCAAGTCCTCGGAACCGGAGAAGATGGCAAAGGCGATCGTGGAAGCGGTCAACCACTATAACGACGCAAAGGTGATTGCGAAGGTCAGTACTGGCCTTGGCGATGCGATGCCGGGCCTCGATGTCCACACCCTCAGGGCCGATGAGGTGTTGCAGACCCGTGGACGTTAAGATCGGCGTTCTCGCGCTTCAGGGGGATGTGAGCGAACACATCGACGCCTTTTCTGCGGCGCTTGCGGTGCGGGGCTGCGGGAATGTATCGGCCGTTGTCGAGGTCAGGAGCCCTGCGGATCTCGCCGGCTGCGCAGCGCTTGCGATCCCCGGCGGGGAGTCCACAACCATCTCGCGGCTGATCGATAAGAACGGACTCTACGAACCGATCCGCACCTTCCCCGGCGGGATCTTTGCGACCTGCGCCGGCATGGTGCTGATGGCGACCGATGTGGCCGACCCCCGGGTACATACACTCGGCCTCATGGGCATGACCGTGGACCGGAACGCATTCGGCCGGCAGAGGGAATCGTTTGAGGCCGCTATCCCGGTCACAGGGCTTGACGGCGGCTCCTTCCATGCGATCTTTATCCGGGCACCGGTTGTGACCGCAGCCGGGCCGGATGTGCATGTGCTTGCGACACTGGATCAGGGTATCGTTGCGGCTGAGAAAGGCAGGTACATGGCGCTTGCCTTCCACCCGGAGCTTGGCGGGGATCTCCGGCTTCACGAACGGTTTTTGCAGAATCTGGGAATCTGACCCACGATTTCATTATTTTTCCGCCCAAACTCAGGTATATGAGACAGGATACTGCCGATATTAAGGAGCAGGCCCACCGGCTTGGTGCTGATTTTGTCGGCATCGCGGATGCAGCGGGGTTCCTGAATCCCGGGTATACCGGGAACAGGCCGCAGGAGTTCATGCCCGGGATCCGATCCGTGATCGTGGTTGGTGTCATGATCCCGAAGGGATGCGTCCAGCCTCTTCCCAAGGGCAGGCCGGAATATACCAACACCCTGATGGCGGGAACTGCGATGCTGCGGGTGATCGCGTTCCGCCTCGCCCGGGACCTGGAAAAACAGGGATATCTGGCGGCACTGGTTCCCACGGAGGGCAGTGAATTCGGGATGTGGTACGCTGACAGGGAAACCCTCAGGGCGGATATTTCTCTCAAGTATGCCGCATGGCTTGCCGGCCTTGGCACGTACGGCCTCAACCAGCTGCTCATCACCCACGAGACCGGCCCCCGGATCCGGATGACGGCGATCCTGACCGATGCGCCACTGGATGCGGATCATCCCATGGAAAAAACGTTTGTCAGACCCGAATGTGCCACATGCCAGAAGTGCGTGAAGGCATGCCCGGTGGGTGCGATCTCGGCGGACGGGACCTTCCGGCCCCAGGCATGCCGGGATTTTATGTTCACGACCCTTGGCGGCCTGCGGTGCGGCATGTGCATCCGGGTCTGCCCGTTGTAACTTAAAAATCCCGTTTTTTTGTAAAATTCTTATTATCCCGGATACGGTATGTTCCTGTATATGCCGGAAAAAGAGAAGCACCGCAGGACATCGCCGGGATTATTGCAGCGGGAATTGTCCATCATGCTTTCCCGTGCCCTCGAAAACCGCGAGGATTTTGTCCTTGCCTGGGAGCCGCGTCCCGACGAAGAACCGACACCCGGAACCCATCCGGTCGCCCATATCATGACAGGGAACCTCATCACATCATGCCGATTGAATGCACTCCTGGGCCGCGTGATGGTATATGAGGATGAAGGGGCACGGAGCGTGACGGTGTCATTGAACAGTGTGCGGGCAGCCAGACAGAATGACAGTCCCCTGGCAGAGAGGCCACGAAAACGGGTCGCAAAAAAAACCGGTCAGCACATTCCTGAACCGGATCTGAGCCTGTCGGCAGGAATATTCCCATAAGAGTAAAAAACGATGAGATCAACCGGCCGCTGCCGGGTCAGAATGCATTGCGATCGAGCCGGTAGACATACCAGTCAAGACGCTTTCCCCCCTCTTTCTCGTAAAACCGGATCGACGGGTTGTTCCAGGTGAGCACCTGCCAGTCCATCCGTCCACAGCCGCGTCGTCGTGCCTCGGCCCGGCAGAATCGGAACAACTCCCGCCCGATCCCGGATCTCCTGAACTCTTCGAGGACAAAAATATCTTCCAGATAAAGTGTCGGAAGGGCAAGGAATGTCGAGTAGGTGAAATAAAAGGTGACATAGCCGACAGGTTTCCCGCCCACGCTCCCGATGTACGCCTCATACCGGGGAGGATCCGCAACACAGCCCCTGAACAACCGTTCCTCTTCTGCTTTTCCTGGCGGGGTGAGGTGTTCATAATCGGCAAGTTTCCGGACTAGGAATAAAAAATCAGCGAAGTTG
>JBEKTA010000118.1:0-4895 GCA_049516515.1 Methanoregula sp.
CATCCTGCTCCCGGGCGTCACGGTCAACAACGTTCTCTCGGTCTCGGATTTCAGTAAACTCGGGAATTTGTTCATCGCGATTGGCGTTGTGCTGGTAACCCTGTATTTCATTTTCCGGTATATCCACGGCATTACAAGCCGCGATCTGCTCGCCCGGTTCTCACAGAACAAGACCGAGTGCCTCCTCCGCCAGATGGAGATCATAGGGGATGCCGGCCCGTCACCCGCCTTGTCGGGATCCCCTGATCCAGCCACAACGGATACTCTCTGCGAAGCAACCGGGCTCCTGCTCGAATCACGGCTGTACCAGGTCGAAAGAAAGACCATCTTCGGAGCATTTCCGGTCTATATCGTAAATCTCGATTTCTCCCGGCTATTTCCCCGCAGGCTGCCACCGGACAAGGATACATCCCACCGGTAATCTCTTGAGGGCATGCCGTCGGAGATTTCCCTGGACCGGACCCGGATGGACCGCAAAAACTACCCCGATTGAACTTTATTTATACCTGAAGAACGCATGTAAAACGTAGAGCCTATGTCCGACGAAATAAAAACCGCAGAGGTGGCAGGAAAAAAAGTCCAGTGGGACCCTGCACAAATGCGAAAAATTCAGGAGCACCCCTGTTTTTCCGAGAAAGCGTGCCACAGCTTCGGCCGTTGCCATATTCCCGTGGCGCCGAAGTGCAATATCCAGTGCAACTACTGTATCCGGGATTTTGACTGCGTTAACGAGAGCAGGCCCGGGGTGACCACACAGGTCCTGAATCCCCAAGAAGCCATGGACATGGTAAAAAAAGTCGTCAAAAAATATGATTACATCAAGGTTGTCGGCATTGCAGGGCCCGGCGATCCGCTGGCAAACGAAGAGACCTTCGAGACACTCAAAAGACTCCATGAGGAGTACCCCGGGGTCATCAAGTGCATCAGTACAAACGGCCTCCTCCTGCCGGACAAGATCGACCTGCTCCAGAAGTATGACGTCGGCAATATCACGGTGACGCTTAACGCGATCGACCCGGCAATCGGGGCGAAAATCTACCAGTTTGTCGATTACAAAGGCAAACGATACACGGGGATCGAAGCGGCAAAACTGCTCCTCTCCCAGCAGTTAAAGGGTATCGGGATGGCCGTGGAACGGCACATGGTCGTCAAGGTAAATACCGTCTATATCCCGGGAATCAACGAGGATCATATTGTGGATATCGCAAAGAAGGTCGGTGAAATGGGGGTCTATACGTTTAACCTCATCCCGTTGATCGCCCAGTACAAGTTCGCTGACATCACCCCCCCGACACCCGAGATGAAAAGAAAGATGCAGGACGCCTGTTCGAAGTATGTCAAACAGATGCGGCACTGCCAGCGCTGCCGGGCTGATGCAATCGGGAAACTCGGGCACGATGTGCAGTCGTGCATGTATAAGCACGAATAATCTTTTTTATTCAATGTAACGTCCGGACTGCCGGAACCATTATCAGTAAAATTCCCGAACAGGGTATCCTGCTCGTTGCCCCATCTGAAGGAGGATAAAAATAAAAGAGGGGTCGCTGTTCTTCCAGAACTGCACCCGGGCAGGACTTTTCATTTCCGGTACAGAGCACGAACGCCAGACTATTACCGCGTGAGCCCCAGCGTCGGATAGGCAGACTTCGGCGTACCGGCGCTCTGGACGATCCGGTCCAGTTCATCGACCACGGTTTTTAGTGACGGGGGGATATCGGTTTCTGCGGCAGTAACTGTCTTGCCATGATAACTGATCGTATACGTCATCAGGTCCGGAGTGCTGCGAGGAGCCGAATAGTTGGTCTGGAGCTGCGAGAACTCTGACTCGTTAAACAGCACAGACAGGAACGCCATGTCGGTCGAATTCAGGGATACTTCGGTACTGGCAGATGGCCCGGAGACGACGGCGATACCGTTGTCGAAGATCACAAGACGGTCACTGACACCGTCAATGCCCCCCGTCCGGTGATAGTCGACAAATACCGCCGGGGGTTCCGTCTTATTGACCGGAAGGATTCTGGTACCGAGACAACCGGCACCCGCCAGTACAAGAACAAGGATAAAAACCGAAAGCATCGGCAGAAATTTTATTCTATCACCCCGGGGCACCGTTATCTCCGGTATAGTTCCGGATTATAACTGCACAACATCCGCCTTTTTGGATTTTGCCCCGGTTTTACGTTCAGGAAGGACTTCTTCGAGCGCTTTTAGGAGGCTGTCCATCTTGTCGCTGTTAAAGACCGCCCGGAATGCCGCAAGTTCGGCAGCGTTCATGATCATGATCCCTTTCTTTTTCATGGGAAGACCGTTTTCACCGAGCGGGTTGATATCGATCGCAAGGGAGGCCGGGCGGTTTTTTGTTGCCGGAAGCCGGATAATGGAGACACCGGCAAGCGTGGTTGCTTTTCGTTCCCAGTCTCCGCCTTCTTCGATAAATGCCTTGAGGGTTTCTGTTAATTCCATGAAAAGAACTGTTAATTTATATATTAAAAGACTATCCGTTCCTTTTTTGGCCAGCATAAAAACGGGCTGCATAATACCCAGAAAAAACAGCACCCACGGAGATCACATCAGGATCTCTGGCCATATTCTAAAAGGTTGAAACGCAGATATTTGAGAGGAAAAACTAAAAAACCATGCCACGGATCGCCCTTCGCCCGGATCAGCCGTTCTCCCTTGACCAGACTCTGGGGTGCGGACAGGTCTTCCGCTGGGATCGAGGGAGCGATGGCTGGTGGTGCGGGGTCGTAGGGAACAAGGTGATCCGGTGCCGACAGGAAGGCGCGACCCTCATGTACGAGGGTGAAGATGAGGAATTCATCCGTCACTATTTCTCCCTTGACCTCGATCTTGGGGCAATCCTTGAAGCGATCGACCACGACCCGTTCATCCACATAGCGATCGAACGGTGCCGGGGCCTGCGCCTCGTGCGGCAGCCCGTGTGGGAGTGCCTCTGCTCGTATATCTGCGCAACAAACTCCAACATCCCCATGATCAGACGCCGGATCGCGACCATCGCACAGCAGTTCGGGGAAGAGATCGTAGCGGGAGACACAAAATTTTTTTCGTTTCCCGGGCCCGCAAAACTGACCTGTACAGGTAAAGAGGCGACCCTTGCCGGTTGCAAACTTGGCTACCGCACACCCTACGTGTTCAGCACGGCCTGCGAAGTTGCGGCCGAAACAGACTGGGCAAAAACTATTGAAACGCTGCCGTACGAAGAAGCCCGCCGGCAGATGATGAAGTTCTCCGGTATCGGCCCAAAGGCGGCTGACTGCGTCCTGCTCTTTTCGTTCCAGAAGTACGAAGCGTTCCCGGTCGACGTCTGGATCCGGCGGATCATGCGGGAACACTATATCACGACGCTCACAAGCGACAGTGCGCTGACAGGCTGGGAATACGATACGATACGCAGGTTTGCACGTCATCATTTCGGTGAATACTGCGGATACGCGCAGGAATATCTCTATGCGGCACGGGACAGTTAAAACTCCCCGGGTCATCACAAGTATGAGAAAACCGGCCACACCCCACACCTTCTCCGGACCACCTTGATATTCATGGAAAGTATACACACAAGGAAACTGCCAAAATCAATCCTCGCTTTAGCATGCGCGACCGTGCTCTTCGGGACGGCAACCCCGCTTCTGAAGATCCTCGTCGACGGGATGGCCCCCCTGCTCCTCATCGCCCTCCTTGCGATAGGATCGGGTGCCGGTATTCTCTGCTGGCGGGCGGTAAGCGGACCGCGTTTTACGACCGGGCAGCCATGTGCAGGCAGAAGGGAGAAGTACCTACTGGCAGGAACAGTCGTTGTCGGAGGATTTGTGGCGCCCGTCGTGCAGTGCTTTGCCCTCACCGTTACTCCTGCTGCCACGGCATCGCTTCTCTTAAACTTCGAGATTGTCGCAACGGTCCTGCTCGCGTTTCTGGTTTTTCATGAACCGTCGGACAAAAAAACCGGTCTTGCCCTCATACTTATCTTCGCCGGCAGTATCCTTCTCGGGTGGAACGGGGAGAGCGCCCTTGGGTTTTCGCTTGGGGCCCTCGGGATCCTTATCTCCGGTTTTTTCTGGGGCGTGGACAACAACTGCATGGCGCATATCTCCGCGTACCCTCCCGGTCTGATTGCCCTGTGCAAGGTGATCTTTGGCGGGACCATCGCGGGGGTGCTCGTGATCGCGCTCGGAGAACCCCTTCCCGGTACGGGTCTGATCGTCCTTGCCCTCCTCACCGGGTTCTTTTCCTACGGTCTCGGGCTCATTCTCTTTATCGTGGCCCTGCGGGACATGGGCGCGGCCCGCGCGGGAGCGGTGTATGCGGCAGCACCGTTTATCGGGTGCATCGCCTCCCTTATCGTCTTCTCCGATCTTCCCGGTGGCCAGTTCTGGCTTGCCATTCCCCTCTTTGTTGCAGGTGCACTGATCGTGATCTACGAACAATGGAAGCGGGAATATCCCCACGGATCAGAACCGTTATCGCCGAATATTCCTTAAAAACCAGCCACTGTCACGACAGAACAGGCCCGCATCGGGACCGGTGTAAAAAAAAGCAAAAATGATGGGAATTTATGTCCCGATATCCCAGCTGCACTGGTATTTTTTCTGGGCTGCACTCAGCTCATCGATAGAGAGCCCGAGTGACGCAAGCTTGAGACGGGCAACCTGCTCGTCGATCTCATTGGGGACTTCGTAGACCCCGCCTTTGAGAGAGGAACCGTGCTCCGCGATATAACGGGTGCAGAGCGCCTGGAGTGCGAAGCTTAAGTCCATGACCTCGATGGGATGGCCCATGCCTTTTGGTGTGGCAAGGTTCACAAGCCGGCCTTCGGCAAGAACATGGACAGGTTTTCCCTTGAGGAAATAGGTAATAATCCCGTCACGCTCGACCGTTGA
>JBEKTA010000119.1:0-4785 GCA_049516515.1 Methanoregula sp.
GCCGACGCCTACGGCATTCTCGATACCGCCGGGCAGACCTCAAAACATGTCGCATGGTTCCTTCTAAAAACAAAGATGCTCGCGGAACGCTCGAAGATGTTCGACCGGTACGGCATCCTCGGCCTTTTCCCCTGCGAGATCCTGATCGGGGTCTATCTCTGTGCGCCGGCCTCCCGTTTGTCCGGGTGGCAGCGGGAACGGGCGTTTGCCGTCACCATGGCCGGCTACTGCGTCGCCGCCGTGGCCACCACGCTTGCCACCCTCGGCCTGATCCGGTATTTCATTCCCTAAAAAAACGGAGTTCTTTATGCCAGAACACACCCTGCACCCCTCACAAAAAATCCCCGAACTGCTCGCACCGGCCGGATCGATGTATGCATTCTTTGCCGCGGTCGCTGCCGGGGCCGATGCAGTCTATCTGAGCGGGAAGCAGTTTGGCGCACGGAAATTCGCCCGTAACTTCTCCGATGAAGAGATCGCAGAAGCAGTCGGGTACGCCCATGCCCGGGGCGTGCGGGTCTACGTCACGGTAAACACTCTCGTCCATGACCGGGAGCTCGCCCGTGTCGCGGAGTACCTCGTCAGGCTGTACGCGACCGGGGTCGATGCCGTGCTCGTGCAGGACCCCGGGGTTGCGGCGCTCGCCCGGGAGATCGTGCCCGGCCTTGTCCTCCACGCCTCGACCCAGCTCACGATCCACAACGCGGAAGGCGTGCGGTGGGCGCATGAGCAGGGTTTCTCCCGGGTGGTGCTTGCCCGGGAACTCTCCCTTGCTGACGTAGAAGCGATTGCACGGGCAACCGCGGATACCGGTGTCGGTCTCGAGGTTTTTCTCCACGGTGCCCTTTGCTACAGTTACTCGGGCCAGTGCCTGCTCTCGTCCGTGATCGGAGGCCGGAGCGGGAACCGGGGCATGTGCGCCCAGCCGTGCCGGATGAAATATTCGCTTGTCACGGCCGATGTCGACAAATATGGCCGGCCGACCGGCGCAAGCGAGGTGCCATTACAGGAGCAGTATCTCCTCTCGCCAAAAGATCTCTGTACGTACCGCGAGATTCCCCGGCTCGCAAACGCCCCGGTCGTATCGTTGAAGATCGAGGGCCGGATGAAGTCCCCGGAGTACGTGGCCATCGTCGTTTCCACGTACCGGCGTGCACTTGATGCGGCGGCAGCTGGCCGTTTTGTCCCGGACAAAGCCGCTGAAAGCGACCTGATGCTCGCGTTCAACCGGGAATTCACCCGGGGCCACCTTTTCGGAGAGAGGAACGAGAAACTCATGGGCAGGGACCGGCCGGACAACCGGGGCCTGCGCATCGGGACCGTCACCCGGTATGATCGGATCACAAGGACCGTCACCATCACCCCGGACCATCCCGTCTCCCTGCACCCCGGGGACGGGCTCCTCTTTACCCTCCAGAACCATCCGGCAGCAGCATGGGGTTATGCCCTCAACAGCGAGCCGGATATACAAAAAGACGGGATGATTGTGCTTGCCGTTTCCCGCCCGGCACTCGAAGGCTCGCAGGTCTTTCTCACCTCGTCACAGGCACTCGCGGCCCGAGCCCGGCAGATCGGGACACAGGTAACATCGGACCTGCGCCACCCGGTACCGGTCGACATGGTCGCGTCGGTGGCCGCAGACGGACACCTGACCCTTGCGGGCACGATCCGCCTCCCGGGAAAAGAACCGGTCGCTCTTGAAAATACCTCGGACCTCCACCTAGTACCGGCCCGGTCCCGCCCGCTTTTGGAGGATACGCTTGCCGTACAACTCACAAAGACCGGGGGAACGCCGTTTGGTATTGCGAACTTCGAACTCTCCTATGACGGCACCCTGTTTACCCCGGTGAGTGAGATTAACCGGGTACGGAGGGAATTTTTCATCCGGGCCGGGGAGATCCTGATCTCATCGTACCGGCCCGTTCCGGAAGAGGTCGAGGCGGCAAAAAAGCGTCTCGCAAAGTTCAGCACAGAATATACGGCTCCTGCCTCTTCCCCGCCCCAAAAAACCCCGGAATCCCAAAGAAGGCCCATGAGCATCATCCTGTACGCGGACAGCATGGATGCCGTGGAAGCCGGCACCCGCGCCGGGGCAAAAACGATCTGCTTTGAACCTGCCGGGTTCCCGTACCCGTCAGGAGTCGATGCAGAATCCAAAAACGCCCGTATCGAGGCAGCTGTCCGCATCGCACTTGACACCTGCCGGGCGCACGACGCACGGCTCATCTGGAAACTGCCCCGGATCACCCGGCAGGGCGAAACTGATGCGATCCGGTCGCTCCTGCCCCGGCTACATGCAGCGGGCCTCCGTGTGTGCATGGTGGAAAACCCGGGAACCGCCCTTGCTGTCGCAGACGCTGCACCGGGTATTGCCCTTGCCGGGTCGTGGGGGTTGAACGTCTTCAACGCGGAAACAGTAAGGGTCTTTACCCGGCAGCATTTTACGATGCTCCAGGTCTCCCCGGAATTATCCGGAAGCGAGATCGCCGGACTTGTCCGTGAGGTACATCGCCAGGGGAACGGGCCGGATCTCGCCGTGTTCGCGCAGGGAAACCTTGAGACGATGGTAACCGAGGACTGCCTGCGTGCCGTCATCAACAAGTGCCGGCGCACGTCAGGTCCCTGCAGGAATACCCGCTGGCTCGGGGTCCGGGATGAGACCGGGCATCTCTTCCCGGTACGGATTGACGGCGCCTGCCGGAGTCATATCTTCAACGCCGTAGAGACCTGCCTTATCGATGCAGTGCCGGAACTGGCTCTGGCCGGCGTCGATGCAGTCACGATTGACGCACGGGGAAAGACGTCAGACTATGCGAGGGAGATGGTGCGGGTCTACCGTGAGGCCATTGCGTCTGCCGCACAAAAACCCGGTGCCGCGACCCGTGATGCTGCCTCCTTGCGGGAACGGGTAAAAGCGATCGCACTCGGGGGCATTACTGCCGGTCACTATACCCGGGGGTTAAAGGAAGAATAACACAAATCCGCAAAATTACGGGCAGGGGAGCGAAAGGTTGAATGGAACCGGCGTGCAACACCTCAAAGAGCGAGGAATGATAGAAGATGCCGTCACCCCTGATCCTGGTAAACCTCAAAACCTACAAGGAGGGCACGGGCAACCGCGCCCACCAGATTGCCACCGCTGCCCAGCTCGTCGCACGTGAGAGCGGCGTGACCATCGGTCTCGCGCCCGGGTACATCGACCTCCACCCGCTCTGCCACCACTTTGCGATTCCCGTTTACGCCCAGCACGTGGACGGGTACGAGCCCGGCGCCCACACCGGCCATATCACAGCCGATGCACTTAAACTGGCAGGAGCTGCCGGGTCACTTGTCAACCATTCAGAGCGTCGCCTCACCCTTGCAGAGATCGAATCGTCGGTTCGGGCGCTCCAGTCCCATAAGCTCACGGCGGTTGTCTGTTCCAATAACGAGATAGCGAGTGCCGGTGCCGCGGCGCTTGGCCCGGAGTACGTGGCCATAGAACCGCCGGAGTTAATCGGGAGCGGCGTCTCGGTCTCAAAGGCAAACCCCGAGATCATAAAGAGGTCGGTCGCGGCCGTGCACGCGGTAAACCCGAAGGTAAAAGTCCTCACGGGAGCCGGTATCCAGTGCGGCGAATGCGTGAAGATTGCAGTCGATCTCGGGACGGACGGGGTGCTCCTTGCCTCAAGCGTGGTAAAGGCCGAAGACCCGGCAGCCGTGCTCCGGGATCTTGTTTCAAAACTCTAAAACAGAGAAATATTTTTTAAGTGCCGGTATTACTTAAGGACCAGGTACCAGATACCGACGATAACCACGAATATGACCACACCGATCCCGATAATCGTTGCACTGCTGATCTCTTTGGATTCTGCTTTTTCTGCCATGTAACAAGACCTCTCGTGTGGCACCAGCCACAACAAGAATCCCTTTTTGTATGATGGTTTATAAATGTTCCTAAAAATGTGGCAGAATATTCCCGTAAAATGCGCAGGAATGCTTTAAAAAAGGGGCTTTTTTGTACCGCACATACCTTGTGGGATCGGTCCTGCCCGATCAGACAATGAGGGTGATCAGGTCGTGCTTGGTGATCACACCCCTGACAACCCGCCCTTCGGTCACCAGCACCGCGTGGTTCTGCTGGAGGATGTTTACTACCGTCTCGACATCCATATCCGGGGGGACCGTGGGAAAACCGGGCTCCATGAAGTCTTTTACCATGAAGATCTGCGTGTGGTGGAGGCGCTGCTGCTCGATCGCTTTTACGATCGCCGATTCGGAGATACACCCGACCGGCGCACCCCTTTCTATCACCGGCAGCTGGGAGATATTGTTCTTTTCGAAGATCTCCACGGCCTGCGAGATGCTTGCCTGAGGCTGGACCGAGAGCACAGGGGTGTGCATGATCTGGCCGGCCGTCATTTTCTTTGGTTCGGCATTATTGAGCACCACGATGATCTTGTTTAAGGTGCTGACCCGGGGGTCGACGCTGCCTGCCTCGATCCGCGCCACCATGGACTGGCTGATCCCTGCCCTTTTTGCAATCTCGGTCTGCCTGAGCCCCAGTGTTTCGCGGCGGGAACGGAGCTCTTCAGGACTCGGTATGTGCATATGCAATTACTGATAGTGATAATGCAATATCAACTTTAGGATTGTGGTAAAATCTGCAGGATCTCCGTACTACAAAAACTCCTGTTCCGGCTCCGTCATCCCTCGCAGTTCAGGGAGGAGTTTTCCCCGGATCCACGCACACCCGGTACCTGCGGCAAGGGGTGTTCTTTCACAAAAAAAGGCTTGTGCGCGGGA
>JBEKTA010000120.1:0-7342 GCA_049516515.1 Methanoregula sp.
CTCAACCAGCGACTGGAAATTTTCCTCGCGCTCCCGGACCTGCTGTTCACTTAATGCCAGCTCGTTATTCTGAGTGCGCAGTTCTTCTTCGGCTGCGGTGATCTGCTCGTATGCGGCACGGAGCTCTGTCTCTGACTTCTTGCGTTCGGTGATGTCCCGGATAGCCTCGATTGCACCGGCAATGTTCCCGTTCAGGTCAAAAAGCAGGCTGGCCTTTGCCCAGAGATGGACCCGGGTCCCATCCGGTTTTTCAAACACGGATTCGGCAGTCAGCATCTTGTTTTCGCGGATGGTATAGAGGTACCGGCCTTTTTCGATCTCTTCATTGGGAACAAGAACGAGGTCGATGAGAACCGGGCGGCGTTCGTTATACAACCAGAGAGCATATTCATAATTGTCTTTTCCCATGATCTCTGAAAATTTTACCCCGGTTAACTTTTCCATCGCCTGGTTCCATGCGAGAACTTTTCCCGTCCTGTCGATGGCAAAGGTCGCGTCCGGCAGGAAGTTAAGGATATCCGCTTCACGTCGCTCATGGTCACGGATGCTCGCCTCTGCCCGTCTCTGCTGGACCGCCAGGCGGGTCTGGTGTGCAAGCTCGGCAAACTGCGACAGGGGTTCCCCGCCTTTCTGGAGATAAAAATCGGCCCCCTCGTTTAATGCCTGTATGGCGATCTCCTCACGACCCCGGCCGGTAAAAAGGATAAACGGGATCATATTTCCCGAATTCCGTACCTCCTTTAAGAATTCGATGCCATCCATGCCGGGCATCTGGAAATCGGAGATGATGGCATCGTAGGCTTTTGTGTCCATCAGAATGAGTGCATCCGGGGCAGACGTGATGACGTCAACACCAAACTCCCCGCTCCGCTCAAGGAACAGTTTGCCAATCTCCAGCAGGCCGGGCTCATCGTCAACATATAAAATAGAGATCATGCGGGGGCGTATCTTGTAATCTGAATTCTTCGTTCGATGTTGAATAACTTTGGCATCGGCACGTTCGATCGGATACGATGAACGATTCCCGACAGGAGAAAGAACGGGTTGTTATGAGGATTGAACCGGACCCGACTGAACCTAAAGCACAATGTTATCACGCGAATTATAAAAAAACCGGCCATCCCCCTCTGGGGTGCATTCTCACCGCTTTGACGTGCGATCCTGACTAAAAAAAAGGTGCGGAGAAATACCGCCTGTTATTTCTTTGCTTTCCGGATCACGGTCAGGTCGCCCAGCGTCTGGGTGATCTTTGCCTGGGTCTTCTTTTCTGCATCGGTCGTGAGTATATCGACGAGCTTGATGCCGAGGACCTTTTCGAGTTTCTTCCTGACTTCCTCTTCCGGGATCAGTTCTCCCTTCTCGATCTTTTTGATGAGCAGTTCCCTTACCATCATCTGCAGGGCGAGTTCTTTCTGGGAAAGACCTTTTTCCATACGGGCGTTTCTGACCCGCTCTGCATAATCCTCGACAATATCGCCCTCCATGTAATCGAACATATCCCGTTTCCGCTGTGCGGGAACCGTCATCGGCGGGGCCCGGGCCCCCTGGGCGGGCCGGGCAGCCGGTCGCTGCACATCAGTACGCCGGGCCTGCTGCACCTCGGTACCGAACTTCCCGCACTTGCTGCATACCTGAAGTTCCGCCCCCTCCACACGGATCAGTTTAGGGATGCCGCGAATCGTTTCTCCACACATTTCGCACTGCATAATCTCACAAACACTTTATATGCAGATTTCCCTATATACCTATTTGAGGAACGAGACGTGGGCGATATTCTCCGCGATACAGCCGAACCGCAGAGCCCGGAAGAACTATGCAGGCTGTACCGCACGCTCAGCGAACAGCTGCGTGATCAGCTCCAGCAGATAGAGAGCGACAAGCACGATCTCGAGACCCAGATGCTCGACCGGGTAAGTAATCTCGAGTCACGCAACCTTGAACTCCGGGAGCAGCTCCGGCAGGTCGAGGCAGACAAGCGCTATATCGAGACCCAGAAGATCCGGTACGAGCGTGAGGTCAGGAAACTCAAGAGCGAAAGCGAACAGCTCAGGAGCCCCCCGCTTATCATCGGGACTATTGTCGATATCGTCGATACAACACGGGTGATTGTCCGAAGCAGCGCCGGGCCGAGGTTTCTTGTGCGGAGTTCGCCGAGCATCAACCCGGAGGACTTAAAGGCCGGGGCCCGCTGCACGCTCAACCAGCAGTCACTCGCCATCGTCGAACTTCTGCCGAGCAGTTTCGATGCACAGGTCTACGGTATGGAACTCGTGGACTCACCACAGGAGAGTTATTCGGATATCGGGGGTTTAAAAGACCAGATAAACGAGATCCGCGAAGCAGTCGAACTCCCGTTGAAACGCCCCGAACTCTTCACCCGTATCGGGATCGAACCCCCAAAGGGCGTGCTGCTCTACGGACCGCCCGGGACCGGAAAGACCCTGCTTGCAAAAGCGGTTGCCCACGAGACAAATGCGCACTTCATGCGGGTGGTCGGGAGCGAACTCGTCCAGAAATATATCGGCGAAGGTGCCCGTCTCGTCCGCGAACTCTTCGACCTTGCAAAGAAGAAAGCACCGACTATTATCTTCATTGATGAGATCGATGCCGTGGGAGCATCCCGGACCGAGGCAAATACGTCGGGCGATCGCGAGGTGCAGCGTACCCTCATGCAGCGGCCCGGCAGGTTCGACCGGATCATCGAGATCCCGCTGCCGGACGAAGAGGGCCGGCTTTCAATCTTAAAGGTACACACCCGGTCCCTTGCGACAGACGATACGGTCATCCTGTCGGAGATTGCAAACCTGACCGAGGGGAAGAATGGCGCCGATCTCCGGGCAATATGCATGGAGGCCGGGATGTATGCCATCAGGAACGAGAGGGCCTCGATCACCCGCGGGGATTTCCTTTCTGCGATCGAGAAAGTGCGTCTCGATTTCAACCGCTCGCTTTCCGATGTGGAAGGCAGGATGTTTGCATAACCATTCCGGGACCTGCACGCGGTTCGTGGGACCGGAACTTTTTTTTATTGTCAAAAAAACGATCAGTCACGGTACGTTTTAACAAAATAACCGGAACCCCCGGGGCACAGCTGCTTTTCCCGGGATCGCGTGCCGATAAAGGGGTGTTATCGACTCACTTTCGCAGGGGGCCTCAAAAGTGACCGTGAACTATTTTTCCCTGCAACGCCAAAATATAGGAATCAGGATGTAAACGGAGTGGAACAGAATGAGTGATCCAACGACACCAGATGATGCCCCGACAACCCCGGAAGAAAAGACCGGACCGGTGGCGGAGAACACGGATGCCCCGGAGAACACCTCTGCGGATGAGAAAGAAGAACCAGCTGAATCAAAGGGTGCAGTCCCGGATCATGAGAAATGGGAGAAACGAAGGAACCTGCTGATTACCATCGGCGTGGCGGCAATCATCATCGTTGCCGCGGCATGTGCTTTTGTCTTCCTCACGCCGCAGGTGGCGATAAACGGTGACCAGGTATCTGTCTATTACACCGGGGCGTTCGACAACGGGACCGTGTTTGACTCAAACCTGAACGGCACACCGCTCGAATTTACCCTGGGCAATAAAAGTGTCATTGCCGGGTTCGAAAATGCAGTGACCGGCATGTCGAAAAACCAGGTCAAAACAGTGACCATACCCTATACCGATGCCTACGGGGCGTATGACCCGGGACTTGTCCAGACCCTCAACCGTACCGGGCCTCTCGCAAATGTCTCCTTTACTGTCGGAAAAATCTATACCATTCATGATAAGGTTTCCAACACATACTCCCGCATAACAATTCTCAACGTTACCCCCACAACCATCACCTGGGATGCCAATAATCCCCTGGCCGGCGAGAACCTCACGTTCACGATAAAACTGGCAAACCTCACAAAAATGCAGTGAGTGGTATCCCGACATTGCTTTTTTTTTTTGAAAAGATCTCAAACATCCGGGAGCGGCGGTATTTGTCAAAGCCCCCGTGAGTGTGTATTTCTTTTACGATTGGGATCGTTGCCCTCACGGGAAAACTACTTCTTGACTGAGCGGGGGATGTGGCATTAAGGAAAAGCAAATGAAAAAATGATTGCCGGGTTATCCCCAGCCCACCAGTTCAAGAGTGGCCGATCCCGTCGATGAACTTGTCATTTCTTTCACCGGGACGGGAATACCCGATGCCGCCCAGTAGGTGATCGCAGTTTCATTTATGGTCTTGGTGTACTTGCTCGCCGCCGGGTAGGTCCCTGCCGGGACGGTTACCGGCTCGACGCCCGCGAACGTGAGCTGGGACTCATGATTGAAATTCTCCATTACCTGTGTCGAGAGCTGGGATGCGGGGATGTTCGTGGTCATGGTATGGCCATTATATGTCATGGTTGACGTGCCTCCGAGTATGTTTGCCATCGCTGTATCATAGTAAACATCGTATACCATGCTCGTTCCCGTTGAGGTCGTGACGGTCATCTTCATATGAATTGCCGGTGTCCCCTGGTAATCACCGCTGGATCGCTCGCTTTTCATGTCCGTCGTCATCTCCTTTCCCCCATACGTGGCCGTAGTCTTGTATTCCACCCAGTTGTAGTTCGTCCCAAAGACCGATGAGGAGCTTACGGTCGAACCCGTCTGCTGCGACGATGATGAGGCAACACCGGATGATGTCCCGGCTGACGATGCTCCACTTGCCTGGGTCGACGTTGATGATGACGGGCTCGTGCTGGCACAACCTGCGATTGTAACGGCAATCACGATAAGCATGACTGCCACAATACCCACCTGTGTACACTTCATGATATATTCTCTCTCCACCTACCAGATACTCCCGGGCGATTCATCTTGTTTCAGGTGTAACTGTCGGCTTCAGGAAATTACTTTCACCGGTGTTCTATAAAATTGTATCGAAAATTCTCTATAAATTAGAACCTATAATGATGCAAAGAGACTAACCTGTAATGGAAAAGAGAATAAAACAAGGGGTTACCCGGGAACTCCGCCGCCGGTTGGATCACGGTTCAGGGTTGTCACCGGCGCCGGGCAACTCCCCTGCATCTTCCAGAGGGATCGGCTCCCCGATGTCTTCCACTTCGTCTTTGGTGCACCAGACTTCGATGGTGGTATCGGTGCCGGCAAGATCCCGGGAATAGTCCTCTCGTACCGAACCCGGCGACATCACGATCTGGCGGGCCAGTTTCCCGTGAGCAAAACCATAGAGACGGCGGAAGGTCCACGTTTTTCCGAGTATTGCAGTACGCTCGTAGTAGACATCCTGTGCAAGGGTCTGGGTGCAGAAGATCCCCGTTTCCACTTCAAAAAGCGTCTCTCTCACGTAGCGACGGATATACCAGCGCATCTCCGATACGAGCGAGAGGGCGCTCCCGAGCGTGGCGACCGTGATATACACACCGCAGGGGATCTTTTTCGGGTGGTAAAAACGGAGTGCCAGACGGCTTGTCTCGGACGAGAAAAATGTGTGGTGGAGATCGATGCCTTCCCGCTGGATCAACAGAATTTTCATCCGGGCGCTCCGTGTTCCTGCCGATCGCCCCTGTTCCTAGGTCAGGTATACATTCGGGTATCGGTTATCGTGTCAGCCTTGACCTTGTGAACGGCACCGAGGAAGTCCGGCATCTCCACGGAGGGTGCATCCCGGCGTACCGCCATCATGCCCGCTTCCCGGCAGATGGCCTGGAGTTCAGCCCCGGTGGCGGCATCGGTCATGGTTGCAATGACATCAAGGTTCACACCAGAAAGATGCATCTTTTTTGTGTGGATCTTTAAGATCTCAAGTCGTGCAGTCTGGTCGGGCAGCGGGATCTTGATCAACCGGTCGAACCTGCCAGGCCTGAGCAGGGCGGGGTCCAGCATATCCACCCGGTTTGTCGCTGCCATGATCCGGATCTCACCCCGGTTGTCAAATCCGTCCATCTCCGCGAGGAGCTGCATGAGCGTGCGCTGCACCTCGGCACTCCCGCTCGTCCCGTCGTTTGTCCGCATGCTGCCGACAGCATCGATCTCGTCGATAAAAACGATCGCCGGTGCCCGCTCGCGGGCGAGCGTGAAGAGCTCACGGACAAGCCCGGCTCCTTCGCCGATAAACTTGTGCACGAGTTCGCTTCCTGACATGCGGATGAAGGTGGCCTTGGCCTCGTGGGCAACCGCCTTTGCGATCAGGGTCTTTCCGGTCCCGGGCGAGCCGTAGAGCAGGATGCCCTTCGGGGGCTCGACACCGATACGCCGGAAGATCTCGGGTTTTGTGAGCGGGTACTCGACTGCTTCCCGCACTTCCTTAATCTCATCGGTGAGGCCGCCGATCTGCGCATAGGAGATCTCCGGCGACTCTTCCAGTTCCATCACCCGGACACGGGAATCATATACGTTCCCGATCACCTTGACGATCGAGAGCGCGTTGTTGACGGCAACTTTGGTGCCGGGTTTTATCAGCGGACGCATTTCATCAGATGCATGGGTGAGGTACTCCTGGTTGTTCCCCTGCTGGCGGAGATAGATCTCGTTGTTCTCCAGAATATCGATGACCACCGCAACAAAGAGCGGCATGCGCTTGAGCTGGTTGTTCTCCCGTTTGAGCTGCGCATTTTCTTTCTGGAGATCTTCGGCTCTGACCTTCTGTTCAAGGAGCGCCGCCTCAAGCTCGTTTAACTGGATCTGGTATTTGAGCTCGTTCTGAGGGGCCGCGTTATCGACCGAGGTCTCTTCCATATTACTCATATATCTGCATCTTCAACCATTTATGTGGTGTGATTTTGCTCATTACCGGTCGCAGCATCTCAAGGGGCAGGGGAACGGGAAAACTGCTCGTCAGCCCGGCCCCGATATCGTTTCTTTCCGGGGTCGATCCCGAAACAGGGGTTATTATGGAGAAAGGCCACCCGCTCAAAGGTACTTCTGTGGCCGGTACCGTGCTCGCGTTTCCCTACGGGAAGGGTTCGACCGTCGGATCGTATGTGCTCTATGCCCTTGCACGGAACAGCCATGCCCCGGCGGCCATTGTGAATACCGAGGCTGAACCCATCATTGCCACCGGGGCGATTATCGGGAATATCCCCATGATCGACCGCCCGGATATCCCGCTTGGCCGGCTCATGAACGGGACACGCGTCACCGTAGATGGTGATCGCGGGACGATGGAATACGAGGGAGCTCTTCAGTAAGACGGGAAGAGCATCCCCCGCCCGCATGTACTGTTGAGTGCTGCCGTCCCGGAATGAAGCCCCGGTGGCGGAGTGATAATAATAATAGGTTTTCTAAAGAGCCAAGGAATCAACTATTTTAATATTTATGTACGATATAATTTCATGGATTCTCATAACTTCTTAGACGCTAT
>JBEKTA010000121.1:0-4700 GCA_049516515.1 Methanoregula sp.
ACCTTATCGCCACCGGTACGCTCGTGCCCGAAGTCATCCTGCTCATGGCCGTTGTCACCCTTATTACCGCAGCCGGGAACGTGATCAACGATTATTTCGATGCGGCAATCGATGCGATCAACCGCCCGGAGCGTCCGATCCCGTCCGGTGCCGTGAGCCGGAACGCCGCACTGGTGTACGCGGGTGTCCTTTTTTTCCTTGGCGTCCTGCTCGCCGGATTTACGGCGCCGCTCTGCCTTGCAATTGCCCTCTTTAATGCCATGCTCCTTGTCGCGTACGCGGCCCGGCTCAAGAGCACGCCGTTTTTCGGGAATGCCGCCGTCTCGTATCTTGCGGCAAGCATCTTCCTCTTCGGTGGGGCGCTCGCCGGCGGGTATCGGCTGGTGGACATGCTGCCGGTTGCCGTCATCACGTTCCTTGCCATGCTCGCCCGGGAACTCTTAAAAGACGCCGAGGATATTGAAGGGGATCGTGCCGGGGGAGCCGATACCCTGCCCATCCGGATCGGCGTCCGAAAGACAGCACTTATCGCGTTCATCTTTACGATCGCGGCCGTTCTCGCAAGCATGCTGCCTTATTTCTGGTGGGGGGCGTGGTATCTTCTCGGCATCGCCCTTGTCGATATCGTCATCGTCGTTGCGGCATCGAGAGCGCTCGGCTGCACGGACTCCGCCCGGCTCAAAGCGGCAGGATCGACCAACCTCCTCAAGATAGGGATGTTTGCCTCCCTTATGGTATTCACGCTGTCTGCCGTGTACCTTTAGCCTGCCGCCCGAAGCCGGTGACAGGCTTTGCTGCACGTAAAGTCGGATCAAAACCCCACTTTACGTGTAAAGCCTATAACACAAGAGGTGGGAGAATGACAAGCAAGTTTTTGGATAAAGAGAAAGTGCGTGAATATCTGATATCGATTTGTGTAGCCCCAGGTGAAGGAATAGATAATCCCCATAAAATATTCACCGTCGGTATCGAAGATATCATTTGGTTGTTAGTCATAGCCACGATGTTATCCCTAGTTTTAGTAATGTGGAAACTTGGAATGTTGCAGTATGCGGTGTTCCTCAAATAATTACCGGAGTAAGAAGATGAAATATCCCGGCTTGCCAAAAAGAGGGTACGTTTTAATCGCAGCGACGCTATTAACCTGTTTCTGGACTATTATAATCACCAATTTTGTTGTCAACACATTTCTCGATACATATGATGCAGGTCTGTATTATCAGGCAATGACTAATGTTTTTTCTTGGATGCTACCGTGGGTGAATGGAGTAGATTTCCGGTATCCCCCGTTGGCTATCGTTCCAATGGCCGCATCATATCTTATGTCGATAGTAACAGGTGATCAAGGGTGGTTCCTGATATCAATGTGGATACTAATGATCGTCTGCGAAATAATTACAGTATTCTGTGTATACCTAATTGCCCGGAAGATGTACCCGGAATATACGGCATTTATCGCGGCACTCCTCACAGCGACTGCGATCTCATCGACCTACTTTACCCTGACAAAATTTGATGCGTTCCCGACCGCATTGATGATGCTGGCAATCCTGTTCACAGTCTACGAGGATAAAACAAAAGGGTATCTGATGAGCGTGGCAGGTATGTTTGCCAAGTTGTTCCCTGTCGGTGCGTTCCCGTTCATATGGATTTACAATTCTGAAGGCACTTCGCTAATCTACGAAGGAAAGAAACGGGTGTTCTGGATTGCCGGAATTAGTGCAGCGTTACTTGCCGGGTTCTGGGTTATGGGGTATAACCGGTTTCTCGAATACGCGTCCGAAATTTATTGTGATACCATTCCTTATCTTGTATCTCAATATCTGTCGATGGCGGGAATAAACATCCCGTTTCCGATAATATCAAATGTATTCCGGATCCTGACAGTTATCGCAATACTTCTGATCGTCTGGTGGGCAGTGACCGGCCCGAAAACTATTGCCCGGATGATCCAATGTACCCTGCTCTCTATACTGGTCGTGGTGTTTTTCTCCCAGTACCGATCCCCGGAATATATCGTCTGGTTCACTCCCCTTATCGCGCTGCTGTCAGCAGATTCCTACTTCGGCATTGCCCTATTCTCCGCGATCCAATTTATTGAGTATATCGATTTTCCGTGGGGATTCAATAAAATTTGGGTGAATGCAAACTATACCTCTCAATGGGCGATACCATTTTTCACGATCTATTTCCTGATCTATGGCGTACTGGTTTTGTATGTGATCAGGAAAAAGAGGCTGGACTGGGTTGGGTTTTGCACCTAAAATCCGGTGTCTGCACGTAAAATCGGATCAACAACCTACTTTACGTGCAAAGCCCCGGGCGACAACAACCTTTATGCACAAGGCCATGCCTCATCTACCTTGATACTCATGGCAAACGTCATCCGGAAAGGCAGCACGTACTATGCCCCGAAAGGGTCGTATTACGAAGGCAATGTCAGGATCGATGGCGATTTTATCGTGCCCGCCCGGACCCATTTCTGGGGAAGGCTTGTGGTAACCGGGAGGCTTGAACTGGGGATGAAGTCAAGCATTGCCCTCGACGTGGAATGCGGGAGTGCGATCATCGGGAGCCATGCCCGGGTCAAAGGGCCGCTTGTGGCCACCGGCGATGTCACCCTTCTCGATCACTGCGTGGTCTATTCAGTAGCCGCCGGTGGGAATGTTATCATCAGGCCCGATGTCCGTGTCGGTGACGTGACCAGCAGCGATGCGATCCTCGTTCACGGAAAAATAAAGAGCGGGAAGTTAACCGGCAAGAGCATGAAGGTCATCGGGAACTGATGCCGGGTCGAGCCCCAGCACCGCTACCTCGTAAATATCCTGCCAGTTGACGAGCGTTTCCACGCACCCTTCCTTTAATGTCACGACTCCCATCGCGACGAGGCCGATCTTGTCGGCCATGTCGATCCCTTCTTTTACCTCGGTCAGGCAACCGACGCCGATGATTGCCTTCGGGTGGTATTTTTTGACCATCCGTTTGATAAACGACGATCCTGGTATAATAAAGACCCGGTACCCCATTTTTTCAAGCGCGATCCGGGATTCGCCCACCGTGCACTGCCCGCAGTTCACGCATTTGAGGCCCTCGGGGGTGAGGTGTGCCGGGCACTTTGCGTTTCTCAGGCACTGGGGAAAGAAGACCGCACGTTCAGACAGGGGAACCTGGGAGAATGCACTGGCATTCATCGTGTTGTGGATCTTGATCAGAAACGTGAGCATCTCCCTGTCTTCGAGACCGAGGAGCCGGAAGAACCCTTTCATGAAGCCTTCAAAAAAGACGATCCCGGCCTTGATGAGCCGGGGGAAATACAACCGTCCTTTCTTGATCGAGTACAGGGAGATGACGACAAGGACAAACGATATCAGGAGTGCCGCGAGGATAAAAATGACGGTCGCTTCGCCGATGATATACACAGCGCTGTGCCAGGGGCCGAGATCGAAATCCATTGCAGGCAGATCCTTTCTTGTTAATGATTAGTGGGCGTTGTTTTCAGATAAGAGTGCGCCGATGTCAAAAGGCGGCCGGACAACGCCCTTATCCGTAATTATCGCGCTGACAAGTTCCATGGGTGTCGCATCGAAGGCGTAGTTCTTCACCGGTACGCCGTCCGGGATCAGGGTGCGGTTCCCCATGACCGCGAGTTCCTCCCGCCCCCGCGTCTCGATGGTTACCTCCCGCTCCGTCCGGGTGGCATCGAAGGTGGAGAGCGGCGCAGCGACATAGAACGGGATGCCGTGGTGGCGGGCGCAGACGGCATGCATGTAGGTGCCGATCTTGTTGAAGACTGCGTCGCCGGTGATCCGGTCTGCCCCGACGATCACGGCATCGATCTTCCCGGTGCGCATGATATGAGCGGCGGTTGAATCGGTGATGACCGTGACCTCGATCCCGTCGCGTGCGAGCTCCCACGCGGTGAGCCGGGCCCCCTGGAGCAGCGGCCGGGTCTCGCAGGCGATCACCTTCACGCATTTCCCGGCAGCGACGGCAGACCGGACCACGCCAAGCGCCGTGCCCCAGGTGGAGCATGCAAGGGCTCCCGCGTTGCAGTGCGTGAGCACCGTACACTCATCAGGCAGGAGCGCGGCACCGTAGTCGCCGATCGCATGGCAGCAGCGGGTATCTTCCACGGCGATTGCCTTTGCCTCGTCAAGGGCGGCTTTTTGTGCGGACGGCACATCGGGCGCGGCAAGCACCCGTGCAAGCACCCGGTCGACGCCCCAGCTCAGGTTGACTGCTGTTGGCCGGCTCTCCCGGATGCGTCCTGCCTCCCACTTGGCCTTCCGGGTAAATGCGGCGAGCGATCCTTCAGTACATACGTTCGCTGCAAGGGCGACCCAGTATCCCCCGGCAACCCCAAGGGCAGGCGCGCCCCGGATCTCCAGCCGTTTGATCGCGGTGATCAACCGGTCGACCGTTGTGCATTCTGCAATAATGTACTGCGTGGGAAGCAGGGTCTGGTCGATGAACCGTATCCCGGCGAGAGCATCGTCCCACCAGAGCGTGGCGGTCTCCTTCACCGGGATCGCGCCCTTGCCGTCGTTGCTTTTTTCGTCTCAATAAAGGCCCGCATTGCCGCTGACTCACCCGAGGCCACGCTGTCAGGGATATCCTTTGGGGCAATTGCGGTGCCGGCAACAAAGATACCCGGCCGTAGTGTGCCCGCGGTGTCCATCGCGTCATGCACCGACCGGATA
>JBEKTA010000122.1:0-4626 GCA_049516515.1 Methanoregula sp.
ACGCTCATGTGGTCATCGATCGACAATTATGATTCACAGGACCTCGATCAGCTGGAGTACTGCGAGCGTAATCCTGACCAAACGATCCGGGTACGGGTCGCCATAGCAGATGTCGATTCGTACGTGCAGAAGAGTTCACCCACTGACGAATATGCGGCCCATAACGGGACCTCGGTCTATACCGGTATCCTCACATTTCCCATGCTGCCCGAACGGCTCTCCTACGGGATCACGTCCCTGCTTCAGGGAAAGGACCGGATGGCTGTCATCATTGAGTTTGTCGTCAAACCAAACGGGAGTTTCATTCCCGGAGAGGTGTACCGGGCGCTGGTATCTAATAAGGCAAAACTTGTATACACCGATATTGGAAACTGGCTGGAGGGCACCGGCCCCCTCCCGAAGGGTGTGCAGGATGTCGCAGGGCTTGAAGGACAACTCCGTCTCCAGAACGATGCAGCGCAGCTCCTGCGAAAATACCGCCGTGAACAGGGGGCACTCGAACTGGATACCATGGAGGCGGAAGTGGTCATGGAAAATGGTGAGGCAAGGGGGCTTGTCACGGTAACACCGAACCCGGCCCGGGCCTTGATTGAGGAGTTCATGGTCGCAGCAAACGGGACGATGGTCACCCGGCTGGGTGCTGCCGGTGTGCCGATGATCCAGAGGGTTGTAAAGACCCCCAGAAACTGGGCCGGGATCATACTTGTCGCTGCCACCCTTGGGGAAACCCTGCCTGAGAAGCCGGATGCAAAAGCGCTGTCAAAGTTCCTCCTCAAAGAGAAGGTCGCTGATCCTCTCCGTTTTCCCGACCTGTCCCTTGCCGTGGTAAAACTGCTGGGGCCCGGCGAGTACATGATGCTTGAACCCGGGGCCACCCCGGCCGGTCACTTTGCCCTTGCGGTCATCGATTATACCCATGCGACGGCACCGAACCGGCGCTACGTGGATATTATCAACCAACGGTTGATCAAGGCGATCCTGATGGGAAAGCCATGTCCATATACCCCTTCAGACCTTTCAGACAGGGCCATGTGGCTGACCGACCGGGAGAAGGCGTCAAAGAAGGTCAAACGGTTTATGAGAAAATCCGTTGCCGCCATGCTGCTCGAGGACAGTATCGGTAAAACCTTTGACGCACTTGTGACCGGGGCTGCGGACAAGGGAACCTATGTCAGGCTCCTTGTGCCACCAGCCGAAGGCCGGGTCGTGAAGGGTGAACGTGGGCTTCTTGTCGGTCAGAAAGTGCGTGTCCGGCTTGTAAAGACCGACCCTTACAACGGGTTTATCGATTTCGAATGCATCGGCCGGGAAAAAATGGAATAAATGCCGGCACTCCACCCGGCCTTATTCTGGCAGGGTCAGAGGACAATACCTCTTTTTGTAAAAAATATTTGTAATCATCTAAAAAAATTATTCGTTTAGAGGTCCCCACCACGCGACCTTCTCCTGCCACCGGATCGTCCTCCTGAATAAAGGAGAAGTGCAATGACAACCAGTGCCAGAACCACGACGCCTATAAAGGGCAGTTCCCACGAAGGTGTCCCTTCACCTGCTGCCGCTGGAGTTGTTGTCCCGGCTGCGGACTGAGTCTCCATCGGGTTTACGGCAGATGTGCTTATGATCGGAGAGGCGGTTGTGATAATCTGCGTCGGTACCGCTGTAACGATAGGTGCAAAAACCGTGATATACCCCGGCATGGTGGTAGTGTTATGGCCCCCTGCATTTACTGCGGTCAGGCTGACTGAATAGGTACCGGCAGTTGTGTAGGTATACGCAGGGTTCTCTTCGGTACTCTGTGTGCCGTCACCAAACGACCACTGCCACCCGGTAGGGGAATTACCAGAAGTGTCCGTGAACTTGACGGTAAACGGAGCGGTTCCCGTTTGTATGTCCGCAGTAAACGAGGTAATGGGTGAGGCTACACTATTCGTTACCGTGATGTACCTTGGCATGGTGGAAGTGTTGCTGCCTGCGGTGTTCGAGACCCCCAGTGAAACAGCATAGGTTCCCACGGATGAGAATGTATACACCGGGTTCTGGCTCGTGGAGACACCGCCATCGCCAAATGTCCAGTACCATCCGGTCGGGGCGTTCGTCGAAGTATCGGTGAACTGGACTGCCAGGGGTTTTGCTCCGGAGGTCATATTTGCTGTAAACGATGACACGGGAACCGCCGCTTCGACGGTGATGTATCCGGTCTGGGAAACCGTGTTACTGCCTGCTGAGTTGGTGGCAGTCAGGGTAACAGTATAGGTACCGGCGGCTGTGTAGGTATGCGTCGGGTTCTGGAGCGAGGAGGTACTGCCATCCCCAAATGACCATATCCATGCGTTTGGGGCATTACTCGAAGCATCCACAAACTGGACATTGAGGGGGGCATAGCCCGAAGTTACCGTTGATTTGAATAACGGGCCGGGGGCATCCGTCACCTCGGTTGCTGTGATGTAGTTTGTCTGGGAAATAGTGTTACTGCCTGCCGAATTGGTGGCAGTCAGGGTAACCGTGTAGGTACCTGCAGTTGTATAGGTATGAACCGGGTTTAAAATTGTGGAGCTTCCTCCATCACCGAATGACCATACCCATGCAATAGGGGAGTTGTTTGAGGAATCCAGGAATTGTACTGAAAGGGGCACGGATCCTGATGTTATATTGGTCACAAATGACGCTGCAGGAACTGATTTCGCTTTTGTAACTGTAATATACCCCATCCTGGTGAGAGTGTCACTGCCTGCGGCGTTTGTTGCTATGAGAGTGACGGTATAGGTACCGGGAGTCGTGTATGTATATGTCGGGTTCTGGCTGGTTGATATCCCGCTGTCTCCAAAAAGCCATGTCCATGACGTCGGTGAGTTCAGGGATGAGTCGATGAACTGTACCGAGAGCGGAGTGGTTCCGGACGATACATTCGATATGAATGATGCCACAGGTTTATCCGCAGAGACCGGGCTTACAAGAAATCCAACGATGATCAGGACAAGGAAGCCCAAAAACACGGATGTTGTTTTCATGCTGAACCGCCTGATACTTTTTTTCCCGGAAAGACCATGAGATCGGAGATCTGCATATTTTTCCCTCTCTTTAATGTAACATTGCTCTTACCGGTTGTTATTAATGTTTGTTCCGGGTGCACGTACGTATATCCTTAAAATGGGGAGATCTCGTGGAGAACAAAAGATAATCGCGTGATGCAGGGTGTGTGGGGGCTTCAAATGATGCTTCTTTGGGATTATAGAATGGAGTTTTCACGTGTTCTGCCGGCAGGAATACCAGATCGGTTTACCCTGGGTACCAATGTGCCTTATTTCCTGTATATCGCCGTCTCCACGAGGTTCCCCCAGTAAGTGTCGCACGCATCAGTGCAGTAGCCCCCGGCCATAACCTGATCCGGGTCAAGGTGCGACAATGCGAGCCGGACCGCCTCATCATCCGGATCCATTAAGATCAGCTGGTGGAGATCGTATTCGTTTGCAAGATCAAACACGATATCAAGCATTTTTTTCTTCACCGCGACCCTGCGCTGGTGCTCCATGAGGATCCGGAGACTTTCCTCGTCGGGGGTGGTCGGGAAAAAGAAAACATTATCCCGGGCAAGCAGAGTGGTCTCTGTCATGTTCATCTTACTACAAAGCAGCACGTGTCCCCCGATCCCTGTGTCACGCATCGCCCGCATGATTGTGCGGTAGGCCCCGGCAAGCGCGTCGTTCCATTCGTCTTCATCGTCATAGTACCTGTCCCTGATTCCTAGCTCATGCGGAGCTGGGACCGCGCACCAGGTCTCCTTTTTCTGCGCCGTGATAAATCCGGCGTCCTCACTCACCGTACCGGTTTCCACTCCGATCTCATCGGTGACTATATCCTCGCAAAGGCCACAGAGACTCCCACGGACCCGGTCCCGGTAGAAGAGGCCACCTGCGCAGGGCCGGGTGATACCAGCTGCAAGCTGCGGCGCAAGCGACCGGTCGAGCCGGTACGCGTGCAGGTCTGCGGCAATTCCCCGATGCCCCGCAACCCAGCCGGCAAGCGCGGCGACATCCGGCATCCCGGGTTCAGCGCCAAACGCCCGAGTTCCCAGTGGTACGATCTTTGCCATGGTACAGGAATTATTACGTATCACATGCTAAAAAGTACCTTCAATGACAAAACCACCTCTGCTGGTTACCTGCGGGCTCCCGTACACAAACGGACCCTGCCATATTGGTCATCTGCGAACGTACGTCCCGGCCGACTGTTACGTCCGTTACATGCGGCGGACGGGTGAAGAGGTTGTTTTTGTCTCGGGCTCGGACAACCACGGGACGCCAATCGTTGTATCGGCAGAAGAGCAGGGGATCTCTCCCCGGGCACTTTCCGAACGGTACCATAAGCACTTCGATGAGACCTTTAAAAGAATCGGAGTAAATTTCGATTATTTCGGCATGACTGATGACCCGGTAAACCACCACCGGACGCAGGAAATCATGGAGCGGCTGGAAAAAAACGGATATATCTACAAGCAGATCGTTCACCAGGCGTACTGCCCGAAATGCAGGCGTTTCCTCCCGGACCGGTACGTTGAGGGTACTTGTCCCTACTGCGGCAAGCAGGCACGGGGTGACGAGTGCGACCAGGGGTGCGGCAAGCACCTCG
>JBEKTA010000123.1:0-4571 GCA_049516515.1 Methanoregula sp.
GGAGAGGTTGCCTTCACCGTGGGAAACCGGGCACCAGAGTTTTTCAATACCGTGCGTCCAGAGGTTATCAGCCGCAGGCCGGATTGTCACAAACCGGCACTCGAGCCGCCCGCCCCGGTTGGGCATCAGGGCGATATCCCGGGAGTACTTTTTGTCAAACGCGGGCACGAGCCCGAGGTTTGCAAGGATCTGGAACCCGTTGCAGATCCCAAGGACCAGGTTGTCCCCGTCAAGGAACTCGCACAGGTCATCCCAGAGATTATTCCGCACACGGTTTGCATACGCGTTGCCGGCACCGGTGTCGTCCCCGTAAGAAAACCCGCCGGGAAAGACCAGCAGCCGGTACGCGGACAATTTCTGCCGTCCGGCAATTAAGTCGTTGATGTGGACGATGTCAGAGTTCATGCCGGCCCGGAGGAGTGCCTCCTTTGTCTCCATCTCGGAGTTGATCCCGTACCCGCTCATGACGAGGGCCTTTTCCGGGATCAGGCCGTGCCCGGGTTTCCCGCCATCGGCCGGCTGAAGAATTGCCATATCAGAACCCCCCAAACGGCGCTTTGTATGCCGCTTCAAGTTTTGAAATTTCCTGTTCGAAAAGAAGCGTCCGGCCCGTGATCCGCAGCCGGCTGCCGCCGGTTTTCCCCAGCAGCACTGCATCGATGCCCATGATCCGCTCGAACTCACGCTTGTGGTCCGGTGCGACAGTTACCACGAACCGGCCCAGCGACTCCGAGAAGAGGAAATAGTCCGGCCGCATGGCAGACGGGATGGTGAGATCCATCCCGAGCCGGCCGGCAACCGCCACTTTTGCAAGAGCGACTCCAAGGCCGCCGTGGCTGACCGGAACTGCCGAGGCCACCAGTTCGTGCGAAATTGCGTTGTAGAGGTTCTGGTACCGCACCTTTGCCGCTGCCGCGTCCAGCTCCGGCACCGTGTTCCCGGCAAACCCGAGATGGGCAAAATACTCCGAGCCGCCAAGTTCCTCCGCGGTTTTGCCGATCACGTACACGAGATCACCGGCGATTTTCGCATCGATCGAAACTGACTTTAAAACATCCGCATGGACGCCGATAGAGGAGATAAGGAGCGTTGGCGGCACGGAAATTTTCACTCCTGTGTTCTCTGCATCAAAGCCGGAGAAATCGTTGAACATGCTGTCTTTGCCGGAGATAAACGGCGTCCCGAACGCTTTTGCATAATCGTAGCACCCCCGTGCAGTTTCCTTAAGCTGCCAAAGGCGCTCCGGTTCATCGGACGAGCACCAGCAGAAGTTGTCCAGGAGCGCGATCTCATCGGGGTTGACGCCGAGCGCAACAAGCCCCCGGATCGCCGTGTCGATAGCGGCCCCTGCCATGCGGTAGGAATCGATCTCCGTATACGAGGGAAAAAGCGCCTGCGAGAGCCCCACGCCCTTTTTCGATCCAAGGACCACTTTTGTCAGCGTTGCCGGGGCCTGCACCCGGCCTTTCCCCTGTACCGGCCCGAGCACGTGGCCGCCCTGCACAGTGTGGTCGTACTGGATCGTCACAAATTCCGTGGAACAGATATTTTTGCGGGAGAGCATCGCACCAAAGAGTTCGTCCAGCCGTGCCGGGCAGGGCAGAGCCGGCTCGGGGTTGTTTACCGTTACCGGTTTTGTCGTGAGCGTCTTTTTGGGCAGGCCGTCATGGAGGAACGATAATTCGACATCCATCGCGACAATTCCCTGGCATTCGACAATGCACCGGCCCGTGCCGGTGAACTCGCCGATGACCGTCGCCTCGACCTCCCGGCGCTTCATGAGGTCCATGAACGCGTCTATTTTTTCCGGCGGTACGGCAAGCGTCATACGCTCCTGCGACTCCGAGATCCAGATCTCCCAGGGCGCCATGCCGGGGTACTTGAGCGGGACCTTGTCGAGGTCCACCCGGCAGCCGTTGCTCTCTTTTGCCATCTCGGCAACCGAGCAGGAGAGCCCCCCGGCCCCGTTGTCCGTGATGCTCCGGTACAGCCCGAGGTCCCGGGCCTCCTTAACTAAAACATCGGAGAATTTCTTCTGTGTGATCGGGTCGCCGATCTGGACAGCCGTGACCGGGCTGTTCGGATCAAGCGCTTCAGAGGAGAACGTGGCTCCGTGGATGCCGTCTTTGCCCACCCGGCCGCCGACCATCACGACAAGATCGCCGGGCTCGGCTTTCTTCTCGGATAGTCTGACGCCGTTTGCCTCTCTGGGCATCACGCCGACCGTCCCGGCAAAGATGAGGGGTTTTCCCGCGTACCGGTTGTCAAAGTAGCAGAAACCCTGCGGTGTCGGGATACCCGAACAGTTTCCGCCCACACCGACGCCACGGACAACACCGTCAAGGATCTGTCGCGGCGAAAGCACCGGGTTCTTCTTGTCTTTTCCCCGGAACAGTCTGATATCCGCTGTCGGGTCACCGATGCAGAACCCGTAGACATTCATACAGGGCTTTGCGCCAAGGCCAAACCCGATCGTGTCCCGGTTTACGCCGACAATTCCGGTGAGCGCCCCGCCGAACGGGTCAAGGGCAGAGGGGGAGTTGTGGGTCTCAACCTTGTGGGTCACCAGAAACTCGTCATCGAAAATGATCGCACCGGAGTTATCCGTAAAGACCGTCACGCAGATATCGCGGTCGCCTTTTTCCTTCCGTATCTCGTTTGTCGCAGCCTGGATGCAGGATTTGTACAGCCCTTTTGGCACGTCGTCGTCCATTGCAGAGGCAAAGATCGTGTGCTTGCAGTGCTCGCTCCAGGTCTGTGCAAGCGATTCTATCTCCACATCGGTCGGCCATCGCCCGATCTCGTCAAAATAGTTCCGTATCGCGTGGAGCTGGGCAAGATCGAGCGCGAGCGGCCCCCGGCGCCCGCCGGTCTCCGGGTCCACAATTCCCTCTTTCCCAAGACGTACGAGAGCCTCGTCCGGGATGTCAAGGTCGACAAGGCCGACATTCCGCATCTCGTGGAGCTGCACCCGGGGAACCACCCGGTCCATCCCGTTATCCCCGTATTCCTGCCGTGTTTTGATAATGACCCGGTTCACGAGCGGGTTTGCCAGCGTATCGCCAAGCCGGGATATCGTCTCTGGGGGGAGATGCCCGCGGACAAAATAGAGCTGCGATGAATAGACCGCATCCCCGTCAGAGAATTTCACCCGGCAATAATCCTCGACAGTCTGGCGGGCCGTGGTTCCCACGTTGTCGGTGACGCCCGGCAAAAATCCGACCTCGATCGCATAATCGAAAAATGCACTTGTCGCTTCGTCCACCACAAATTCCTGTACTACAGGATTTGACAACCGGGCACCGATCTCATGGAGTTCATCGCGGGTGAAATCCCGGGAGCCGGTTGCTATTGTGTACACATCGACCAGTTGCAGTTCGTCGACCAGAAACCCGAGCGACCGGATCCGGTCCGTACGGATTTTCAGGCGGGGATCTTTTTTATAGTGAACTTCTATGCGGTGGACAAAAGAAGCCATGCGTACTGGTGTACCGTAAAAGAAGAAAATACGTACCGTCCCGGCAGGGAGGAAGGTTGCCCCGAGCAGGAATCCTGCCGGGCATTCCCTGACGCATGAACAAAAATTTATTCTTCCGCACGGGTGACGGTTATCGGCTCGATCATCGCGCTGATGGTAAAATCAAACGGTACGACCCCGATCCACCCGGCCCGCCCGAACATGTCCTGGAAGCAGACACCGGCGACTTTTGCTTCGGGATAGCGTCCGGCAAGGTCCCGGACCAGTTCCTTTGTTGTCGGCATCAGCGGCATCGCAAGCCCGCCCATAATGACGATCACTTTTGGCGAGAGCATGACATGCTCGCCCGAGGCCTGCATCCCTACATCGGGGACATCCCGGATCGCCCGGGCCTTGTCCTCGTCAAGCAGCGGCACGAACACCTGCCGGAGATGGAGCCCCCGGATCGCAACCGCAAGCAGTTCGACAAACGGCGTGCAGGTCCCGACGCACCCGTAGTAGACGATCTGGTCGCCCTCTTTGAGGTTGAGGCTTTTGATGTATTCCTTGTACGGGCGCAGGATGCCGGGAATGCCGCGAAGGACCTCTTGGTCTGCCATAGATTAACAATCCGGCGCAAAAGCGTATTAAGAATTCCTAACCGGTCCGGCCGACCGCCGGATTTTTACCGGAACCGGTCATCGGACCGCACCGTCTCTGCATTTTTTGCAGTGTGCTCGAACCACCCGTGGCGGGTATCGGTATGCGCATCGAACGCCGGCACATAGGGTTTGATGTCGAGGAGCGGCGTACCGTCAAGAATGTCAACGTCCTCGATCGTAAGGAGGCAGCCGTCAATGCACACGAGCCGGACAACCGAGAGGCCGATCGCGTTCGGGCGTTTGGGAGACCTCGTCGCAAAGACACCGTGAGATGCGGGGTCGAGAAACGGGGTGACCGTCAGGCTGTATCCCGTGCACCGGTGCAGGGCATACAGCAGGATAATGTGAGAGAACCCGTCAAGATCAAGGAGTCCCTCGCAGAGGTCGTTCCTGAGTTCGATCGTGCCCCGGACGCCCCGGGCCCCGGATGGCTGGATGGGCATGCCTGCGAT
>JBEKTA010000124.1:0-4557 GCA_049516515.1 Methanoregula sp.
CCCCCGGAATTTGAGGAGATCCATAAACTGATGAGAGTCGAAAATACACTCGAACTGATCACTGATGACGAGGAACTTCTGATGATCCCGCCGTTTTTCTCCAGTACGGTTTCAGTCCTCAATACCCGGAACAAGGGTGCGGTCCTGCATATGAAACTCTTCAGCCAGTTCAACTTGAAGCGACTCCTTGATGGAGAGGAATTTCCGCATCCCCCGCATCTGCGCAGGAAAAAACGGGCATGATCAGCCGGCAAGGGCAGTGTACAGCGGAGCGTGAGCACGCAATCTGCCGTTCACCTTTTATGAAGCGATAAATCTTCAGGCACATCTCACATCTCTGAATTTACACAGGTGCCGGTGCCGGGATATGTCCTAACTGGGGTACCCGCCATTTAGTGCCCTGCGGCCCGCTCTCAAAATGTACTCAAACGGTCACCAAATAACAAATACCCTCCACAATGTATATATTTGTACAAAACAGAATAACCGGGCATGCAGACCAAGATCCTCCTTGATGAGGAGCAGATACCCAAGAAGTGGTATAATATTCAGGCAGACCTGCCCTCTCCTCTCGATCCCCCGCTTCATCCCGCCACTCACAAGCCAATCGGCCCGGATGACCTCTCCGCGATCTTCCCGATGGAACTGATCCGCCAGGAAGTAACGACCGACCGTCATGTGGATATCCCGGAAGAGGTGCGGGATGTGCTGAGGCTCTGGAGACCAAGCCCTCTCTACCGTGCGCATCGGCTGGAGAAATTCCTGAAGACCCCGGCGAAGATATACTACAAGTGGGAGGGTGTCAGCCCGGCCGGGAGTCACAAGACCAACACGTCCATCCCTCAGGCATATTATAACATGAAAGCCGGTATTGAACGCATCTCGACGGAGACCGGGGCCGGACAGTGGGGTTCAGCCCTTGCCTTTGCGACGATGCTCTACGATCTGGAGTGCACCATCTATATGGTGCGGTCGAGCTATACCCAGAAACCGTACCGGAAATCGATGATGCATGTCTGGGGGGCGGAGTGCATCCCCAGTCCCAGTACTAAGACGAATTCCGGGCGGGCAGTCCTTGAGAAGGACCCCGAGACGCCGGGAGCGCTTGGCATTGCCATATCAGAAGCAGTTGAAGATGCAGCAACGCATGCCAATACCAACTACGCGCTTGGGTCTGTGCTGAACCATGTCTGCCTCCACCAGACCGTTATCGGGCTCGAATGCCGTGAGCAGCTCGCCATGGTTGACGACTACCCTGATGTGGTGATCGGGTGCGTAGGTGGCGGCTCCAACTTTGCCGGCATATCGTTCCCGTTTGCCGGGGACAAACTCACGGGGAAGCACAAGGATATCGACATCATCGGAGCCGAACCTGCTTCCTGTCCGAGCCTCACGAAGGGCCTGTATACGTACGACTTCGGAGACGTGGCCGGTCTCACTCCTCTCATGAAGATGTTTACTCTCGGCCACGACTTCGTCCCGCCTGCCATGCATGCAGGTGGTCTTCGCTACCATGGCGATTCGCCGATCGTTTCACGTTTGGTTCATGATGGCGTGATGCGTGCGGTGGCCTATCACCAGAGCGAGGTGTTCGAGGCGGCCCAGACATTTGCCCGCACCGAGGGGATCATCGTCGCTCCGGAGACGTCTCACGCAGTGAAAGCTGCCATCGATGAGGCGCTCGCGTGCAAAAAGACCGGCGAGGATAAGACAATTCTCTTCAACTGCTCAGGCCACGGAAACTTTGATATGACAGCCTACGATGCATTCTATAGCGGCGAGCTGGTGGATTACGAATATCCTGATGAGCTGATCAAACAGGCAATTGGTCGGATCCCAAAAATTTCCTAAAAATCTTTCTTTTTATGCGCCGCATCGGTTTTCTCGTCAATCCTGTCGCTGGCATGGGCGGGTCTGTTGGCCTCAAGGGGACTGATGGAAATGTGGACGAGGCGCGCCGCCGCGGGGCCCTGCCCCGGGCACAGGATCGGGCGGCCATCGCTATACGTCGCCTTACCGCAGTCCCAGATCTTTTTTTTGTTACCTGTTCCGGGGAAATGGGTGGATCTGTCCTTCGTGCGTGTGGTGAAACCCGTTACCGGGTCGCATACCCGTACCCGGGGACCAGCACTGCCGAAGATACAAAAAAAGCCGTATCGGCTTTTCTTCAGGAAGGTGTCGATCTGATCCTGTTCTGCGGCGGTGACGGTACAGCACGGGATGTTTTTGAGGCTGCACAACAGACCGTTCCTATCCTTGGGATTCCCGCAGGTGTGAAAATGTACTCCGCGGTATTCGCGCTTGACCCGGCTGCAGCTGCAGTTCTCATCTCGGAAACCTATGGCATTCAGGATGCAGAGGTGATGGATGTCGACGAGAAAGCGTACCGTGACGGCGTACTTGATACGCACCTGATCGGCATTGCCCGAATACCGGCCCGTGCCCATATGACGCAGGTCGCAAAGCAGGTGTTTGAGGAGGCAGATGAGGAACGGGCAAAAGAGGAGATCGCCCGTTTCCTAGAGGAAGTGATGCTTCCCGGGGTGCTCTATATTATCGGGGCCGGCACGACAACGGAAGCAATCGCCCGGCGGCTGGGTGTCAAAAAGACCCTTCTTGGTGTGGATGCAGTCAGGGACGGATGTCTTGTGGCATCAGACACGGATGAGAAAACCCTCCTAGATCTTGTCAGCAGGTATCCTGAAACGAAGATCATCATCAGTCCCATCGGCGCCCAAGGTTTTATCCTCGGCCGGGGGAACCAGCAGATCAGCGCGTCTGTAGTCAGAAATGTTGGACTGCATAACCTGATCGTTGCCGCAACGCCGCACAAACTAAGGGAGACCCCGTTTTTGTACGTGGACTCCGGAGAGCCGGCACTCGACCACGAATTCGGGGAATCCATCCAGGTTATTTCCGGCTACCGGATTGCCCAGCGGAAGAAGATCTCCCGGTCCTTGTAATGCAATGGTACTCCTGCATCCATATGATGCACGTGCGTAAAAAAAGAAATTTGGGAAGGAGTATCCCGTTCCGGCAAGGTTTAGCCGAGGGGCGCAATGGTTTTTTTGTACATCTCATTGAGTACCTGTGCAAGGCCCGCGTAGATCGCGAGGAACCCGCAGAGGATCCCTTCATATCCTGCGATCACGGTGATGGTTCCGTTCCCGGTGACCTCACCGATGGCGAGCAGGAAGAACAGGATAGCAAGTGTTGCAAAGACCAGCTGGAGGGCGCGGTTCGCTTTCAGAGTCCCGACAAACATACCCAGCGTGAAGATCCCCCACATCGCAAGATAGGCTGCCATAGATGTCGCATCCGGTGCAGCGGCAAGCCCCAGTTTCGGGAGCACCAGCAGGGCGACAAGCGTCAGCCAGAATGCCCCGTAGGAGGTGAATGCGGTTGCCCCGAATGTGTTGTTCTTCTTCCATTCCTCGATACCGGCGATGATCTGGGCAAGGCCTCCGTAAAAGATCCCCATGGCGAGGATCATTGAACCGAGTGCAAAGAATCCTGCATTATGCAAATTTAAGAGCACGGTAGTCATACCAAACCCGAGCAGCCCGAGGGGTGCCGGGTTTGCCGTCATATCCAGATTTTTCACGCTCGTTGCCTGTTGGGTCGTTTCATTCTGCATTTTTAATCTCCGTGTTGTGGTTTATTCCCTCTATGTTGTAATTCAGCCGTCGTTACCAGGTTCGTTAGCCCTCATTCTTCGAGGGTCGAGACATCCCCGGGATCCATCCCGAGTTCTTTTGCCTTCAGGACCCGGCGCATGATTTTACCGCTGCGGGTCTTGGGCAGTTTGTCGACATACTCGATCTCGTGCGGCACCGCGATGGGCCCAAGCGTCATCCGAACATGGTATATCAGGTCTTGGGTCAGTTTCTCGCTTGGCGTGTTGCCCTGCCGAAGGATAACAAATGCCTTGATCGCGTTCCCCTTGATCGCATCGGGTTTTCCGATGACGGCCGCTTCTGCCACCGCATGGTGGGAGACAAGTGCGCTCTCAACCTCCGCGGTCCCGATGTTGTGTCCGGAGACGATGATGATATCATCGGCACGGCCGATCACCATGATGTACCCGTCCTCTCCCTTGACCGCGAGGTCTCCGGCGGCATAACATCCTTCGATGGTCTCCCAGTATTTCCGGTAACGCTCGTCATTCTTGTATACCGTGCGCAGCATGGACGGCCAAGGTTTTTTTATCACCAGAAAGCCTCCTGTGCCCGGGCGCACCGGCGTTCCATTTTTGTCCACAACATCCACTTCGACGCCCGGTATTGCCTTCCCCACAAAACCCGGGCGCATCGGCTCGCCGACCATTGTTGTTATCATCTGCATGCCGGTCTCTGTCTGCCACCAGGTATCCACGACCGGGCACCTGCTCTTCCCGATCACCCTGTAGTACCACTCGAACGCCTCAGGGTTGAGCGGTTCCCCGACGGATCCGATAATACGCAGGGAACTGAGGTTGTACTTGTTGGGCCACACCTCCCCCACTTTCATGAAGGTCCGGATTGCGGTCGGTGCCGTGTAGAACACCGAGATCTGCTG
>JBEKTA010000125.1:0-4509 GCA_049516515.1 Methanoregula sp.
TTCCGGTTTTTAAAGTTCTCGACTGCCATCCTCACGATCGCTTTTGCGGTCAGGAATCCTTTGTCCGGGGTAAAGTCAAAGAAATACGAACCCGGGATGGTCGCCTTTGCACTGGTCGAGATGATCAGCGTGTGGAAGCAGCTCGCGGTCCTCGGGAGCGAGGGGAAGATGCACTGGTAATCGACGATCATCGCTTCAAGGGCGCCGGTCGTGATGACCAGTTCCTGGTTCAAGTGGTTGCCGGTCATCGGGACGCCCTTGCGCATCAAAAGTTCGCTTCCCGTGCAGCAGAGTCCGACAAGGTTGATTCCCTTCGCGCCGTTTTTCCGGGCGAGGGCCACAAGTTCGGGGTCAGCGACTGCCTTTACGACCATCTCGGAGAGGACCGGGTTATGGCCATGGACAGCGATGTTGACATGGTCCTCCTTGAGCACCCCGAGATTGATCCGTGATGACCTAATGGTCGGCGTGCCGAAGAGGACATCGGAGACATCGGTCCCCATCATCGACCCGCCCCATCCGTCGGAGAGGCTGCACCGGAGGCCCTGCAGCAGGATGTTTATGTAATCCGCCCCGACCCCCATCTGGATCCGGTGCATGCAGTCCACCACTTCGCGGTCGATCCCCCGCGGGGAGATACCGACTTTGTTCCATATCTCCTGTGTCGCTTTGGGCGCCCGGTTGAGGAACTGGAGGGTATTTTTCACCATGCCGTACTCTTCGAGCATGGCCCGGCCGAGTTCGGCGGCAAGTTTCTCGCTGCTTTTGCCTTCAAGGGCAATACCGTACTCTTGTGCGATCAGGCGCAGTTTGTCCGGATCGGCAATACCATAGTCCCTGGTCTTTCCCATCCCCACAAGGTACAGCGTCTCAACAATGTCGCGGCCGTGATCGGAATGGGCTGCCGAACCGGTCGCAATGGTGTCAAGCAGGTTGCGCGAAACGATCAGGTCAGCATCCGCTCCGCAGACACCCCGGATCCGGTGGGGCGGAATGATCCGGCACGGGCCCATGGTGCACCGCGAGCAGGAGATCCCCGCTTCGCAGTACTTGCATGAAGGTTGCTGCATCTCGAACCGGTCCCAGACCGTCTCGATACCCTCCTTCATCGCCATTTCGAGAAGAGGTTTTGCATTCTCATCGGTTGTCCGTTCTTCCATTTTCTGCGCGATCAGCGCAGGATTTAAGAGGGACATACGGGCCCGGTCCAGCTCGCAGACATCAAGCCGCTCCCGGACCAGCACGGGTTTTGGTTCTTCTTCTGACATATCGCACGCACTCCATCGACACTGGATACTTGGTAATCGCCCGACGTGGTATATAGCCCTTTGGTCAGGGATCTCTCTTGAGGGGTTTTCTTGATCATTATCGGTATTGGGATCATCCGGGCACCGGAAAAATTCTGGCAGTACATACTGTCTGCATTCATGATCCTGTCTGGTGCAGGGGGTCCTGTATCGTGGGAGCCGTCACAGTGACTGATCCGGCACCCGGTATTTTTATCGATCCGGACCCGGGAATGTAAACCGCTGTAGATGAGATAAAAAAGGAAGTTTCCCGGAATTTGCCTTGTTGAGTATTTTTTACCGGCCCTGATTCCGCCGGCAGAATGCAAAAATCAGGATCGTACAGGTGCAGGCTCCGATTGTCACTGTGATCGGGACAGGTACGGAAATTCCCGGGATGACTGTGGCAGGTTTTTTGAGTTCGATCGTGCTTGTTACCAACTGGTCAGCAATCACCTGTACCTGAACTTCGACGGGACTGTACCCTTCAAGCGTTGCATTAATCGTGTGGTTACCTGTGGCAAGGTTTGTACGGGTGACCGGTGATGTACCCACATTGTTTCCGTCAAGAACCACCTGCGCACCCACAGGGCTTGTATTGATTACAAGGGTTCCGGTCTTTGGCTGGAGCGTTGCGGTTACTTCGGTAATCGAGCCGGCTCCGATGCTTGCCGGCGTGGAGAACTTTTCGTAATTAAACCGGGAGAATGTGATATTGTAGGTGCCGGGATCGAGACCGGACACGATCAGGGGTGTACTCCCTTCATAATCCCCGTTTATTACCACGGATACGTTGTCCGGAATGGAACGGAGATCGAAACTGCCTGGAATAGGAATAACGGGGGTGACAACGCTGATACTGGGATTCCCCAGCGAAACAGCGATCGTGCTGTATTCTGCCTGGCCAAGATGAGAACGATCGCTGGGGCTGTCAACCGCCCACACGGTATAGGTGCCGGCATCGAGACCCCCGCCCAGTGAATTTGTCCCCCAGTCATATTCCCAGTGATTGTTACCGTCAACGCTGACTTCAGTAAACCCTCCCTGGTCAGCCCGGCTGTTGATGTTGTCCAGAGCAACGCCGTTTTCCGGGAGGTTTGGTCCGGTCAGGAAAAGGTAGACCGTCTGGCTGTCATAACAATACCCGGAAAGCTTGACAGTGTTGCCCAGGTACGACTGTATCGGGCCGGATGCAGCTGCCGCACCCGCGAGCACGAAAAACAGGAAAATCCCTGCATACAGGTTACGGTACATCATACTGATACATCCATTCACAATTTTTTGTCTGCTGTTCACACCCCGGGCAAAAAAACCGGATGATGGTTTCCGCCCGTCCTGCCATCACGCGGTACTATTGGTTGTATTTGCCGTTGCTGACGCAGTGGATGAAAGGGAAGTCGTGGGGAGGGTTGTTATTTCGGCGGTTGTCGGAGTTGCGAGGGCAAACTGCAGTTCAATCCGGCCCATGGGGGTGGTCGTTGACACCGTTTTTACTGCAGTACCGGCACTGTAGACGGTCACTTTGAGTTCGTCACCGGAACCATCAGTTTTCTGAAGTGATACGGCAACAGTCCCGGTACTGGTCGGGACGATATAGAAATGATCACCGGTATCGGTGACTGCGACCTGCGAACCCGGGGTTCCTACCTGTCCGGTATAGGTCTTATCGTATGTGACCTCAACCCAGACACCTGTTTGCGGGATCAGCACCTGTGGCGTTGTCGGTATAGCGGTGGTGGCAATGGTTGTCACGACAGGTGTTGGTTTTGCTGTCGGGATGGTGGCTGTCGGGGTGGGCATTGTTGTTGTCACCGGTGTGACTACGGTACTCTTCTGCATGTTTTTCATGACCATAAATCCCCCGGCTGCTACCGCAATAATTACGATGATGATAATGGCTGCCGCAAGGATCTTCGAACGTTTTTTCCGGGGTGCTGCAGGTACCGGTGGCAGCGGAGGAGACGTTGACGCGGGCGGGACTGCCGGTGCGGCGGATGCCGGTTCTGCTCCCGGTGCCGGCGTTCCTTCAGCGGCCGGGGTCGTTTCAGCTGCAGGGGCTGAAGGTACTTCAGCAGGAACATAGAGTGCCTGTTCCGGTTCCGGTATTGCCGGTGTGGCTTCCGTGCGGGGCACCGAGTCTTCAATCAGGGGCTCGATTGAGTGAATGATCTGCTCAATGGGCCGGCCCCTGTGGTCACCGGGCCATGCGGTGGATGCCGGGGCTGTCGTAATCTGTTCCGGCGTGGCAGAAACACTTTCCTGGCCAGTCGGAGCAGCAACTTTGGTTCCGCACCGGTTGCAGAATGTTGATCCCGGGGGCATGCGGTTCCCGCACCGGCCACAGAACGATCCCTCGGGCAATGACGTGGTTTCGACTGGTTTTGGTGGCATGTGGCTCGTTTCCACCATGATCTTTTTTATCGGGCGGGCGATCTCGATCTTCTTTTTTATACCGGGACTTCCGGTATGGTCCTGACGGGTTTCCACGGGAGCATGAGTGTCCTGGGTCATATCTACCGGATACGATACCGCATCAGTGATATATTTCTTGAGGGCTTTGACCCACTCCCCCGCCTCGCGTTTGCGCTCGCCGGCAGTCTGCATGGCAAAAGTGAGCGCCATCTCCCGGGTATCTGCCGTATCGGTCAGGATGGTAAGAGTGATGACCGGGTCGCGGATTGCATTCTCCCCGACCGTTACGTTCCTGATGGTGATTAGCGGGATCTGCTGTGTAGGGACAACGCTCTTCTCGCTGTCGATGATAATAAGACGACGGTTGGTGAGCACCAGTTCGAACGGCACAGATTTTACCTTTACCTGCTGTGCTGTCAGAACGATGGTCTCATCACTTTTCAAATCGGGATAGCCCATAGTACCACATTCTCACTTATACTCTTGCATTACCTTTGGCAAATAAGTATTTATCAGATGTTCTGCGTTTGATGATAAAAAAGGAAGGGTAAAAACAGCAGATTTTACAGGAATTCGCGGTCGTTCATGTAGGGCCGCAGCACCGTCGGGATCGTGACCGATCCATCCTGATTCTGGCAATTCTCTAAAATGCACCGCAGGGCCCGTGACGTGGCAATTGCGGTCGAGTTGAGAGTATGGATATACCGTTTCGATTCAAAATTTTCCTTGTCCCGCACCCGTATATTGAGACTTGCTGCCTGGTACGCGGTACAGTTGGAGCAGGAGACAACCTCTTTGTAGGCATTCTCCC
>JBEKTA010000126.1:0-4498 GCA_049516515.1 Methanoregula sp.
CAAGACCACCATCAGCTCGCTCCTTGTACGGGCGTTCATCGATGCCGGCGAATGCCCGGTGCTTGCTGTCGATTCCGACCCGAATGCGAATTTCCATGAAGCCCTCGGCGTTGAGGTTAAAGAGACGCTGGGCAGCATGCGCGAAGATGCGTTCACGAGGAACATCCCGCCGGGCATGAACCGGCACGATTACGTGCGGTTCCGGTTCCGGCAGGCGCTGGTGGAATCAAATGGTTTCGATCTCGTCGCGATGGGCCGGCCCGAGGGCACCGGCTGTTACTGTTTTGCAAACGATCTCCTCTCGGAATGTATGCAGCAGCTCGAGCGGGAGTACCGGTTCCTCGTGATCGACACCGAGGCCGGCATGGAGCACATCAGCCGGGGCACGATCGGGAAGCCGGACGTGCTGTTGATCGTGAGCGATCCCGGGGCCCGGGGCCTGCGGACAATCGCACGGATACGGGATATCGCTACCCAGCTCGGGCTTGAATCCTCCCGGATCCACGTGGTATTTAACCGGTACAAATCTGGTGCGGCACCTGTGGATATCGGCGAAGAGAAACCGATAGCCACAATCCCGGAAGATCCCGCGGTCGAAGATGCCGATCTTGCAGCGACCCCGGTATCAGATATCCCGGATACCAGCCCGGCATGGCAGGCAGTCCGCGGGCTTGCGGAAAAACTTATTGAAATGGCGCATGCGCGGCCGAACGAATAACCAAAAAAACTTTTTATAAATTTACAGGAAAACCGCTGCGGCAATCACGGTCGTCCACAGACCGTTCTTGTCGCCCTGCGCAGACTGGCAGACGTGTTTTGTCCTGATGATCTTGCCGCTTGCCTTGTAGGTCTGTTCGCGTTCCTGCCATGCGGCATTCGCATCGAACTCGATACCGAGCGTTGTCGCAAGCATCGTTGCTGCAAGGTCCTCGGCATACTCCCCGGTCTTGTCCTGGGTTTCGCCATATGCATGGTGCTCTGAAAGGTACCCGTATTCCTCAACGTCTTTTGGGAGGGCAAGGCCGACTGCGGCAGAGACCAGACGGTTCGGCTCGTTTGTCTCGTTTCTTGCCATCACGCAGAACGTGATGCCGCCAGACTGGAGTTCCCGAAGACCGGTGCGGGTCGTGACCTGCTTGCATTTTGGCGGAAAAATGCTCGATACATACACGAGGTTGCATTTTTCAATACCGGCCTTCCTGAGCGCCAGTTCGAACGATGCAAGACGATCTTTATGGATTCCCACCCCCTTGGTGAAAAAGATCCTCGTTGGAACAAACATAATTTTTATGGTACCTGTGGCTTTTTTAATATTTGGTCAGGATTCCGTACAAAAAAACCATTCTGGCGCGTGATTTCCGGCAGGCCTGCATCCGCGCAGGGTGTTTTCTGCCCGGGTTTTTGCCCACAAAATCAGATCAGGAGTGGGAAACCGGCAGGTCTTCTACAATGCCAAGGATCTCGTCCATGCGGTCTATGACAAAATCCGCCCCGCTATAGTCACGGGTCTTTGAAAACCGGTCCCCGTACCGGGCATATACGGTCCGGATCCCCAGTTTCTTGCAGGGTTCGATATCCCGTCGGGGACTGTCGCCGATAAAAAGAGTATGCTCCGGCCGGGCAGAAATCGTGCCAAGCGCCGTAAGGAATGGGTCAGGGGCCGGCTTTTTTACCCCGACCATATCGAAGGTGATCATGCAGTCAAAGAACCGGGAAAGCCCGCATTTGTCCAGTCGCAGTGTGGCATCCGCTTTTTCTGCATCGGTCACGATACCTGTTGGAAATCCCCTTTCCCGGATCGCCCGCAGGGTCTTTGTAACCCCGGGGTACGGGGTGATGTGCCGGAGTTTTTCTGTTGCATAGATCCGGCAGGCCACATCGTACATCCCGTTTGTCGGGATCCTGCGCTCCTGCATGTACTGCCGGATATTTTCCGTGGACTCAAAACCGTGGGAGCCGGTAAGAAAACAGGAGAAAAGTTCATCGCCATCATCATGACCGAGATGGCGCACCACACAGTCGCATGCCGCGATCTGTGCCCCGACAAGGTCAAAGAGGGTGTTGTCCATATCAAACAATAACGCCTTGACCGGAGGTTTTTGATCCATCATGCCTGCGGGATAGTGTTGATCAAAAGAACCTATGAGTATATGGGTACCGGCAAATCGCATCAGGGATCCTGTCGTATGAACGAACGATTAATCAGTGTTTTAATCCCCTGCCGCCAATAAACCTGTATTTGCGGGCGATATTTGTATGGACGACACGTATCTTGTCGAGATTCGTCCTGCCCGGACCCGGTGGCAGATAAAGAAGACAACGCGCGCCATCGTACAGAAAGCCGGCGCAGAGCGTTACCGGGAACGGCACCCGCACGTTACCCTGTACGGCCCTTTCACACTTGAAGATCCGGACAAGGAAAAAATTCTTCTTGATACCCTCGGTACGATTGCAGGGACGTTTGGCACGATCCCGTTTACCATCGGCGGGTGGGAACAGCGGAACGGTGCGCATGGCGGCGTGCTGGCATTTTCTGTACGACCCTCCCTGGATCTTGCCAGACTGACGGCAGCGATTGCCCGGGCACTCTCCTCGTTTACCATCTCCCTGAATGCGTGGGACCTGCAGCCTGATGAGAAATGGTTTCATGTCACCATCGCAAACCTCCTCCCCCCGGGTAAAGCAGAAGAGATCGCATCCCTGCTTGCTGTGCCGGGAACTAATACATCATTATGTCCCGCAGCAGTTCCGGCAGCCGGTGGTCTGGGATCATGGTTTTTGGCACTGGTAAAGAAGATGGGATTCCTTTACCGGTGCCGTGATATTCCGATCCGGCCACTCCTGCTCGATGATGTCGGTCTCCGGATCACGGTCATGCACAACGATGAGATCCTCGGCGAGTTCGATCTTCTCCGCAAGTGCTGGCTCACACACGAAGAGATCCACAATCCCCGGTCATGGCAGCAGTCCCTTGCACTGTACCGTAAACGTGTAGGTTTTGAACTCTCCGCCCCTGTTGGCCACAGGCCGGCTGAAATTTTCCTTATCGCGGATCTCCACCTTGGCCATGCAAATATTATCAGGTACTGTTCCCGCCCGTTTGTGCCCGCTGATGTCGCAGAGATGGACCGGGTGCTAATTGCAAACTGGAATTATTGTGTCGCTCCAACGGACTGGGTTTATTTCCTTGGCGACCTGCGGTACGGCAGGAACGCACGCCCGGACGCGGAGTACCGGGCGCTTCTTAACGGGAATATCACGTTCGTTGCCGGGAACCATGATACATCCTTCTCTACGGTCACTGTTCCCACGGTTGATCTTACCTTTGACGGGATCCGGTTCCTGCTTGTCCACGACCCGGTTGATGCACCGGAAAATTTCGACGGCTGGATCATCCACGGTCACCACCACAACAACGACCTTCGCACGTTCCCGTTCATCGATGTTGCCGGAAAACGGATCAACGTGAGCGCAGAAGTCCTCGGGTATTCTCCTGTGAGCCTGCGGGAGCTCTGCCGGATCATTCGTGAACAGGCAGGATCCGGTGAGCCCCTGATCCTGCGGTATCCGTACGTGCCCGCGTCGGGGAATTCTAGGATAATCCGGGCATCGGGAAAAACCTAGTCTGGTGCTGTGGAGGCACGTGATATCCGGGGACACTCCAGAAAACAAACCCTCACAGACTGCTAAAAAAGATCCCTGTCTGTACCTCAAGGAAAAAAGTATTAGGGTTGTTCCCGGCTGTTGAACAATACTTAAGAAGATTTATCATCTCCCTGTCTGAATCCAGATTGGAGCGAATCAATGGACGTTGTAAAGATTCCCCGGATGGAAAAACAGGAATATGACCGGCTGATCGAGAAAGGATATGTCTGCCGGATCGCATTCCAGGGTGAGAAATACCCCTATATTGCGCCGTTCCTGTACGTGTTCGACGGATCCTTCATGTATTTCCTCTCCACCAAGTACGGCAAGAAACAGGAATATTTCAGGAAAAGCCCGCACGTATCGGTGGAGATCGAGAAATATACCAAGGATCTATCATCCTATACGTTTGTCACGCTGCAGGGATATCTCGAAGAAGTAGAGGACTCGATAGAGAAGAAGATTATCCGGGAGAAATTTGTCGATCTGATCATGGAACGCAAACTCTCCAGCAATATCCTTGCCGCGCTCGGGCATTCCCCAGCCGACCCCCCGGCAAAGATCGCTGAAGAGGAGCGGTCGCTTGTCTGGAAACTGGTGGGTGTCCGCGATCTTGTCGCCTTAAAAAACCTGTAATCTTTTTTATTCCCTTTTAATGCATTTCCAGAACTTTATGCTGCGTCATTCGTCATTTTATATTCGCCTAACACTCGTGCCAGCTCCACAGGGTCATGTTCCGGTGCCCGGCAGGTATGGCCGGTACAGAGATAGGCCGTTGCATGGCCGTTTATAGCAGTACGCCCTCGTACAACCGGTGCGAGAGCTTCGAGATCATCCCCGGCTTTTTCCGGGA